>NZ_JBJEHW010000133.1:0-2539 GCF_051876455.1 Parafannyhessea sp. | reverse complement strand
ACTGCGGGCCGGCCGTTGTGGGCAACATCGGCTGCGAGTTCCGCAAGGACTACACCGCCATTGGCGACACGGTGAACACGGCCGCGCGCCTGGAGGCCAACGCGCCGCGCGGGCAGATCTACATTTCGCGCACGCTGTACGAGCGGCTAGAGGGCCGCGTGCTGGTGGAGGAGGTGGGCCCGCTGGCGCTGAAGGGCAAGGCCAACGCCGTCGACGTGCTGCGCGTAGTGGGCCTGGCCGATGATGGCGAGCGCTAGGGACGCGGTGAAGGGACCCTCCGGGCCGTCATTTCGACCGGAGGCACGAAGTGCCGGAGTGGAGAAATCTCGGGTGGACCTGCAAGACCGTGTCTCGAGCTTTGGTCCCCTGACTCAATCCGAGATTTCTCCACGCGCTCACTAACGTTCGCTTGGTCGAATTGACGTTGAAAGAATAGATGCTGCTGGGTTAGGACAGGGTCTCTGAGCTGGCACAATAGCGGAGATGTTGCGAGATGGAGGGAAGAGGCAATGAAGCGGAGTTGGTTGATCGTGCCGGATGTGGAGCGCCTGGAGGAGAGCGTGGCGCTGGCAGAGGAGTATGGCGCTGCCTTCGAGTACGACGACTTCTACCAGCCCGCCGTCTACGAGGACGCGGCAGAGACCGAGCGCCGCATGGCGGCCTACCTGGCGCTTGAGCGCGACCGCTCGCATGACACCCTGCACGGCGTGTTCTTCGACATCAAGCCCAACAGCATGGACAGCGCCATCGCCCAGCGCAGCCGCGCGCTCATGCGGCAGTCGCTTGAGCTGGCCGGCCGCCTGGGCGTGCGCGGCGTCACCTTCCATTCGGACATCTACGGCGGCATGCGCCTGTCCATCCCGCCAGAAGTATGGCTGAACGCGGCAGAGTCGCTCTTCCGCCAGCTGTGCGCGGAAAACCCCGGCCTGGACGTGTGGCTGGAGAACACCATCGAGCAGGAGCCGGACCAGCTGCTGGCGCTGGCGCGGCGCATGGAGGACGTGCCGAACTTTGGGCTGACCTTTGACCTGGCGCACGCGAGCCTTTCCGCCACGCCGGCCCGCGCGTGGCTGGAGCAGCTGGGGCCCTACGTGCGCCACGTGCACCTCAACGACAACGACCTCTACGCAGACCGGCACTGGCCGGTGGGGCAGGGGAGCATCGACTACCCCGGCTTTGCGGCGCTGGCGGATGCGCACATCCCCGGCGTGCCCATGCTGATGGAGGTGCGCACGCTGGAGGACGCGCGGGAGTCTCTGGAGGCGATGGAGGCGCTGCGGCCGGCGGGCGAGGCCGCGGAGAGCGAGGTCGCGCCCGCTGTTGACGCGCCCGCGGCCGACGCGCCGCTCGACATCCGCATGCTGCAGGAGGTCCTGGAGACCGGCATCGAGCTCACCCGCCAGAAGGACAGCGCGCGCCTGCTGGACACCATCCTCACCAAGAGCATGGGCATCGCCAACTGCGACGGCGGCACGCTGTACGTGCTCAAGGACAGCGCGCTGCACTTCAAGATCATGAAGACGCACTCCATGGGCGTTGACCGCGGCGGCAACGGCGAGGACCTGGACATGCCGCCTGTGCCCATGCAGGCCTCCAACGTGAGTGCATGGGCGGCCCTCAACGCGCGCGCAGTATCCATCGACGACGTCTACGACGAGCACGACGAGTTCGACTTCTCTGGCCCCAAGCGCTTTGACGAGCAGACGGGTTACCGCACGCGATCGGTGCTGGCCGTGCCGCTCATGGACAGCAGCGGGCAGGTGCTGGGCGTGATGCAGCTCATCAACGCGCAGGACGAGCGCGGTCAGCTGTGCAGCTTTGCGCCGGAGCGCATGCGGCTGCTGCAGGCGCTGGCCAGCCAGGCCGCCGTGGCCATGCGCCAGATGGCCTACATCGAGGAGATCCGCGCGCAGATGTGGTCGTTCACCAGCGCGATGGCGGCGGCGATCGACCAGCGCACGCCGTACAACGGCAGCCACACGCGCAAGGTGGCGCACTACGCCGGGCTCATCGCGCAGCGGCTGGACGCGCTGGCGGCGGACGGGCAGCCCGGGGGCGAGCCCTTCAGCCGCGAGCGCACAGACCAGCTGATGATGGCGGCGCTGCTGCACGACATCGGCAAGATGGTCATCCCCACGGCTGTCATGGACAAGCCCACACGCCTGGGCGCGGAGCTCGATGCTGTGCTCGCGCGCATCCAGCTGCTCCAAGACCGCCAGCGCCTGGCGTTTTTCGAGGGCCGCTTGAGCGCTTCCGAGCGCGACTACGCACTCCTGGAGCTGGGTGCCACGCGCGAGCTGGTGCTCGAGGCAAACAGCGCCGGCTTCGTGCCGCAGGAGACGGCAGAGGCCCTGCGCTCTGCGGCTCAGCGCACGTACTGGAGCCGCGACGAGCAAGAGCACAGCCTCACGCCCCAGCAGGTGGAGAAGCTGTGCATCGCCAAGGGCACACTCTCGCCGCAGGAGCGCGCGGTGATGGAGAGTCATGTGGAAATGACGCGACGCATTCTTGCGGAGGTGCGCTTCAACGATGACTTTGC
>NZ_JBJEHW010000132.1:0-2554 GCF_051876455.1 Parafannyhessea sp. | reverse complement strand
CAAACGGCAGGATCATCCTGTTCATCGACGAGCTGCACACCATCGTGGGCGCGGGCGCGACCGAGGGCTCCATGGACGCCGGCAACATCCTGAAGCCGGCCCTGGCCCGTGGCGAGCTGCACATGATCGGCGCGACGACGCTGGACGAGTACCACAAGTACATCGAGAAGGACCAGGCGCTGGCACGCCGCTTCCAGCCTGTGATGGTTGGCGAGCCCTCCGTCGAGGAGACCATCTCCATCCTGCGCGGCATCAAGGACAAGTACGAGCAGCACCACCGCGTCCGCATCACGGACGCAGCGCTCGTGTCCGCCGCCGACCTCTCCAACCGCTACATCAGCGACCGCTTCCTGCCCGACAAGGCCATCGACCTCGTGGACGAGGCTGCGAGCCGCCTGCGCATGGAGCTCGACTCCATGCCCGCCGACATCGACGCCGTGGACCGCGACCTGACCCAGAAGCAGATCGAGGAGCAGGCGCTCATGAAGGAGGACGACGAGGCCTCCAAGGAGCGCCTGACGAAGCTCCGCAAGGAGATTGCCACCACGCGCGAGAAGCTCGACGGCATGAAGGCCAAGTGGCAGAACGAGAAGGGCGCGATCGACCACGTCCAGGATCTGAAGAGCCAGATCGAGGACGCCAAGACCGAGATGGAGCGCGTGACCCGCGAGGGCAACCTCGCCCGCGCGTCCGAGCTGCGCTACTCCACGATCCCCACGCTCCAGAAGCAGTACGAGGCGGCCGAGAAGGTCCTCGACAACAAGAAGGAGGAGGGCGGCCTGCTCAAGGAGGAGGTCACCAGCGAGGAGATTGCCGAGGTCGTGAGCTCCTGGACCGGCGTCCCCGTCAGCAAGATGATGCAGGGCGAGATGGACAAGCTCAAGAACCTGGAGACGGAGCTCCACAAGCGCGTCGTCGGCCAGGACGAGGCCGTCAAGGCGGTCGCGGCGGCAGTGCGCCGCAGCCGTGCCGGACTCTCCGACCCCAACCGCCCCATCGGCAGCTTCTTCTTCCTCGGCCCCACCGGCGTGGGCAAGACCGAGCTCGCCAAGGCGCTGGCAGAGTGCCTGTTCGACGACGAGAAGGCCCTGGTCCGTATCGACATGTCCGAGTACATGGAGAAGTTCAGCGTCCAGCGCCTCATTGGCGCGCCCCCAGGATACGTGGGTTACGACGAAGGCGGCCAGCTCACCGAGGCCGTGCGTCGTCGTCCGTACTCCGTCATCCTGCTCGACGAGATGGAGAAGGCTCACCCCGACGTCTTCAACATCCTGCTCCAGGTACTCGATGACGGCCGCCTGACCGATGGCCAGGGCCGCGTCGTGAGCTTCAAGAACACGATCATCATCATGACGTCCAACGTGGGCAGCCAGTACATCGCCGGCGCCAACGCCTCGAGCGACCCCAAGGTCGTCCAGAAGCAGGTAAACGACGCGCTGCGCTCCACGTTCAAGCCCGAGTTCCTGAACCGTATCGACGACGTCGTGGTCTTCCACGCACTTGGCTTGGACGACATCGAGAAGATTGTCGACATCCAGCTGAGGGACGTCCGCAAGCGCCTCGACCGCGAGCGCATCAAGCTCGAGCTCACGCCTGCCGCGGTGCAGTCGCTCTCGCTCGACGGACTCGACCCCGTCTACGGCGCGCGTCCGCTCAAGAGGCTGATCCAGCGCCAGGTGGTCGACAACGTCGCGTCGCTCATCATCGACGGCAAGCTGCACGAGGGCGACACCGTGCGCATCGACGTCGGTGCGGACGACTCGCTCTTTGCTGAGCCGGTGCCCAAGGGTGATGCCGACAGCGCGAGCGAAGCCGAGGACGACACCCCGGTCGAGCCCGACACGGTGGAGTAGCCACCATCCCGCTGCCGTCCGGCATATCCGGCGGCAGCGTACATAAAGTGTCACGGCGGCCGGCCAGGCAACCCCTGGTCGGCCGCTTTCTTGTGCGCAGCCGCAGGGCGACCGCCTCCATTGCGCGATAATGTCTGCAGGACAAAGCCGCGCGCAACGCGCAGGCAAGTGCAAGCCACGCCAAAGGAAGCCCCCGTGTCGGACGAGAAGAACGACATCCATCCCAGCAGCCAAGAGCAGGAGCCGGCGTCCGTGCCGGCCCCGGCCCACGCCGCGGAGGACTCCTCCCGCTACGAGGACGTTGTTCCCGTGAGCCAGAACTCCGAGGACGCGGTGGAGGACGCGGACGCCACGGTCGTGCGCGACGTGGACGCGTTTGGCCCCGATGCGGAGGGTGTCGGCCAGGCGCCGCTGCCCCGGGAGGTCCCGGGGGAGGGCAGGAGCCGCAGGCGCGGCCGCGCGCTTCTCGCCCTTGCGATCGTCGCGGGCATCGCCGCGTGCCTCGTGGCTGCGGCGACGTACGGGGCGGAGCTCTGGGGTGGCAAGGTCGTCCCGTACGTGGTGGGCTACACGCAGGCGCGCGCGACGGCGCGGCTGCAGCAGAAGGGCTTTGCCGTGCACGTGCGCAAGGTCGCGTCCGACGCGGACGAGGGCACCGTCACCGCGACCGACCCCAAGGCGGGCGAGCGGCGCGACGCGGG
>NZ_JBJEHW010000131.1:0-2556 GCF_051876455.1 Parafannyhessea sp. | reverse complement strand
GCATGCCAAATTCCTCGCCAGATTCCACGTTTAGGAAACCAAGACGCCAAATTTCACGTTTAGCATTTTCGTCGTAAATAGATAAATAAAATAGTACGCAAGGTTCCACGTTTAGCCAAACTGCCACGCTGGATTCCACGTTTAGGTTCCAAGGGCTCCCAGTCCTGCAATTTGTACGCTCGATTCCATCTTTATCCCAAGGACTGCGCTTGATTCCACGTTTAACCAAAAACAACGCTGGCAACCATGTTTAGACCCCAGATTGGAGGGTTAAACGTGGAATCGGACGAGTTATTAGTTTTGAAGCGGAAGGGCGCGGCTGGGGAGAAGGGCGCCCGTCCTTCTCGCCCGCGTCATGCGGGGGCGCCAGGTTTTCAGGTGCGTGTCAGCGGCTTGAGGTTTTTGCCCGACGCCCTAGAATGTGCACGGCCGAAAACGGATTCGTCTGCCCCGCGGGGCGCCCTTGGAAGTGCATTGCCGTGTACGAGATGCCGGAGACCGATGACGAGTGGAACGAGCTCGCCGAGGTCGTGAGCAGCAGCAAGTTCCACCATCCCCACCACATGCCGGTGCGGTGGCACAAGACCATCAGGAACGGTGACATGCGGGCGGTGGACGCCGAGCTTGCCGACAAGACAGCGGTCATCGCGCGCGTGGGCATCCTCACGCTTTCCGGCGGTACCGGCGGCTGGCGCGTGCGCGAGGCCATGAACCGCATCGCGCGGGCGCTCGGCGTGGTGTGCTCGGCCGACGTCAGCCTCCTCACCATCGAGTGCACCTGCGTCGACCGCGGCCAGCACGAGACGCTGATCGTGACGCTGCCGACCACCGGCGTGAACACGGAGCGCGTGTGGCGCATGGAGACCCTGATGAAGGACTTCGAGAACTGCGCCTCCCAGCTGACCATCCGCGAGATGCACCGCCTGATGGACCAGGTGGAGTACCAGACGCGCTCGTCCTACTCGCCGGCACAGGTGGGGTTTGCCTCGGCGCTCGCGTGCGCGGCCTTCGTGTTCCTGCTGGGCGGCGGCCCCATCGAGATGCTCTGCGCGTTTGTGGGCGCGGGCGTGGGCAACTTCACCAGGAGGAAGCTGGGCGACCACCGCATCACGCACTTTGCCTGCGTGGGCGCGGCGGTCAGCGCGGCGTGCGTTGCGTACCTTCTCACGCTCCTGGCGCTGAGCTTCCTCCTGCCCAACGCCATGTCCCACGAGGCCGGCTACATTGGCGCGATGCTGTTTGTGATTCCCGGCTTCCCGCTCATCACGAGCGGCCTGGACATCGCCAAGCTTGACTTCAAGAGTGGCATCGAGCGGCTGTGCTACGCGCTGACGGTCATCCTGGTGGCGACGCTCTTTGGCTGGCTGGTCGCGACCGTCGTCCACCTGCAGCCCGACAACTTTGCGCCGCTGGGCCTTTCGCCCGAGGTCACGTGC
This sequence comes from Parafannyhessea sp., assembly GCF_051876455.1. NCBI lineage: Bacteria > Bacillati > Actinomycetota > Coriobacteriia > Coriobacteriales > Atopobiaceae > Parafannyhessea > Parafannyhessea sp. The sequence continues at coordinate 1,120 of NZ_JBJEHW010000131.1, read as the reverse complement.
CTGCTGCGGCTGGCCATGAGCTTCTGCGGCGTGTTTGGTTTCTCCATCATGTTCAACAGTCCCGTCAAGATGGCGGCGCTCGCCGGCGTCATCGGCGCCGTGGCCAACACGCTGCGCCTGGAGGCGGTGGACCTCGCATCCATGCCGCCCGAGGCGGCGGCCCTCCTTGGCGCGCTGGTGGCGGGGCTCCTCGCGTCCGAGATCAGGAAGCGCTACACCTATCCGCGCATCTCGCTCACGGTGCCGTCCATCGTGATCATGGTGCCGGGCCTGTACATGTACCGCGCCGTCTACTACCTCGCCAACTACCAGGTGACCAACTGCCTCATCTGGCTCACCAGGGCCTCGCTCATCGTGACGTTCCTGCCCATCGGCCTCGCGTGCGCCCGCATCCTGACCGACCGCCACTGGCGCTACAACAGCTAGGCGCGGCCGCTGCAAAGGCGTAACGTTCTTCTCGCCCACAGCGTGCGACGTGTGCGGATGGATTTGACGGAGGCTCGGCATGACCTGGGAGCACTTCTACGAGCAGTACGAGGGCTGGTCCAAGGACGAGCTGCTGCGCCACATAAGGAACCTGGCGGACGCCGGCCCCTGGGACGAGGTCGCGGACGTCGCGGGTACGGTGGACGAGAAGGACGTGGACGACGCGCTCGTGCGCCGCTGCCTGGCGTTGGGCCCGGCACCGGACTTTGGCGACGTGCCGGAGTTCTACTTCGAGGTGAGCGACGAGGCGCTGGCAGAGCTGCTGGAGGCCGCCATGCGCGCGGGTAGGCGCATTTCCGCGGACGACGTGGCGGACTTCGCGGGCATGGTGGACACGGACCTCGCCACGCGCCTGTTCCGCTATGCGCTCGGGCGCGGCGTGAGGTTCTCGGCACGGCAGCTGGAGGACCTGGACGGCCTGGTAAACGAGGACGCGCTCGAGGCCGCCGCGAGCCGCGGTGGCTCCGGTTCCGCCGCTGCCCCGTTACGCCAACCGGCGCGGCCCGCGCCCATCGTCCGCGGGGACGGACGCGTCGTGGCCTGCCCCAAGTGCGGCTCCACGGACGTGCGCGTCGCGGCGGAGGGGCTCATGCCGTTTGACGGCCTGCGCGGGCTCGACGTCCGGGGCGTCGGG
>NZ_JBJEHW010000130.1:0-12182 GCF_051876455.1 Parafannyhessea sp. | reverse complement strand
CACCTCAAGCTAGCGCGTCTGCCAATTCCGCCACTCCGACATGGCTTGGTGCGAGGGGTATGTTAGCACGACTCTGCCGTACGCACGGCGGGAAATCGGATTTGTGTCCGTTTCCCCCAAAGCTCGCGCGCCCGCCCCGCCGCCATGCCCGCCGCGGCTAGAAGCCGGCCTCGTGGATCTTCTGGACCGCGAGGCGCAGGCGCTCCGGCGGCATGACCAGGGCCATGCGCACGAAGCCCTCGCCCGCGGGGCCAAAGCTCGCGCCAGGCGTGACGATGACGCCGGACTTCTCCATGAGCTCGAGCACGAAGTCGACGGAGTCCATGCGGCCGCCCGGGATGCGCGCCCACACGAACATGGAGCCGTGCGCGTTGGGGCGCTCCCAGCCTATGGACTCGAGCGCGTCGCACAGGGCGTCGCGGCGCTCCTGGTAGGCCATGCGCTGGCGCTCCACGCCGTCGAGCGGGCCCGTGAGCGCCGCGATGGCCACGTCCTGCTCCGGGAAGAACATGCCGTAGTCCAGCTGGCCGTGGAGCTTCTTGGCGGCCGCCACGATGTCGGGCCTGCCCACCAGGAAGCTGAGCCTCACGCCCGTGACGTCAAAGGACTTGGAGAGCGAGAGGAACTCCACGCCCACGTCCTGCGCGCCCTCGTACGCGAGGAAGGAGCCGCCCGGCTCGTCGGAGTCGAACACGATGTCCGAGTAGGCGTTGTCGTGGATGATCACGATGTCGTGCGCCTTGGCGAACTCGATGATCTGGCGGTAGACCTCGGGCGTGCCCACGGAGCCAACGGGGTTCGCGGGAAGCGATACCACCATGTAGCGCGCCGCGTCGGCAACGTCGTCGGGGATGCCCGCCACGTAGGGCAGGAAGTCGTGCTCCGCCTCGAGCGGGTAGAACGCGAGCTTGGCGCCCGCGAGCAGGCTCGCCGTGCGGAAGAGCGGGTAGCAGGGGTCGGGCACCAGCACGGTGTCGCCCGGGTCCACGAGCGCCTGGCACACGAAGCCCATGCCCTCCTGCGTGCCATGGCAGCTCATCACCATGTCGGGCGTGACGTTGCCCACGCCGTAGCGGCGGCGGTAGTAGTCGCACACGGCCTGGTCGAGCTCGTCGCGGTCGTGCAGCGAGTACTTCCAGTTCTCCGGGTCGCTCGCGCTCTTGACCATGGCGTCGATCAGGCGCTGGTCGGGCGCGAAGTCCGGCGTGCCCACGGAGAGGTCGTACACCTCGCGTCCCTTAGCCTCGAGCTCGCGCCTGCGCACGTTGAGCGCCGCGAACACCTCGTTTCCAAACAGGTCTAGGCGCTTCGAGAACCTCATGGTGCCTCCCACCTTCCGCCCCCGGCGGGGCATGCCTTGCGTACGTGAACGTCGCCGCACGGCACCGCGCCCGGCGTCACGGGCTGACAGGCACCTGAATTGCGACATTTTTTCATTCTATACGCTCGAAGGTCACGCATCGGTTACAAGCGTGTGACACAGCCACACGCCACATCGCAGGGCGAGAAGGACGCGCGCACGTCGCCGGGCCACGCCCGGGGGCCCGGGCCGTGCCTACGCGCGACCGCAGCCCCTGCAGCTCGGGCACGCGGCGAGCCCGCCGAGGGCCGTCTCGCGAAGCTCCACGGGGAGCGCGGCCCCCACGCGACGCATCGCCTCGACCACCTCGTCAAACGGGGCGCTCGGACGCACGCCCGCGAGCGCCATCCGCGTGCAGGCGAGCGCGTTCTCCGCGGCGGTCGCGTTCCTCTTCTGGCAGGGGTCCTCCACGAGGCCGCCCACGGGGTCGCACACCAGGCCCAGCAGGTTGCCGATGGCGAGCGCCGCGGCGTCCAGGCACTCGCGCGCACCGCCGCCCAGAAGGCGCGTCGCGGCAGCGGCGGCCATCCCACTCGCCGTGCCCACCTCGGCCTGGCAGCCGCCCTCGGCGCCCGCCACGGTGGCGTTGCGGCTCACCACAAAGCCCACGGCCGCCGCGCAGGCCAGGGCGTCCCTCAGCTCGACCTGCCTGAAGCCGCAGGCCTCGTCCAGCGCCAGCATGACGCCGGGCACCACGCCCGCGGACCCTGCCGTGGGCGCCGCCACGATGCGGCCCATGGACGCGTTCGTCTCGATCACGGCCATGGCGAGCGTCGCCGCACGCGCGTCGAGCCCGCCGGCGTACGCCCCGCCGCGCTCTGCCAGCCGCGACAGCGCCCGGGACTCGCCCCCGATGAGCCCGCCCATGGTGGTCGCGCCCTTCTCCATCGGCCCGTACGCCGAGGCCCGCATGACGTCCAGCACGCGGTCGAGGTACTTCTCCACCGCGGCGCGCGGGCGCCCGTGCATGGCCTCGCAGACCTCCTCGCGACGCATGAACGCCTGGCCGAGCCCCATGTTGTTGGACTCCGCGTACGAGAGGAGCGCGGCGCCATCCTCGAAGTCCACGGCGGGAAGCAGGCGCTCCGCCTCGTCGGGGCCCAGGGCCGGCACGCCGAGCTTCTCCACGCCGGGGACGCCGCTCTCGTCGCGCGCGGGGACAAAGCGCATGCGGCTGATGTCCGGGCTCGCGAGTATCTGCCTGCGGACGTCCTCTGGCACGGGGCCGTCCACCTCCAGCACGTTGAACGCCTCGCCGCCGCGGCGCGAGCGGTACATCCACACGGAGCCTATGTTGACGCCGCTCTCGCCCAGCGTGCTCGCGATGTGGCCCAGCACGCCCGGGACGTCCTGCTCGTACAGGATGAGGGCGTTGTACTCCCCCGTTATCTGCACGGAAAGCCCGTCGATCATGGTCAGGCGCGCCGCGCCGCCGCCCAGCGACTCGCCGCGCGCCGTGAGCACGCCGCCGTCCGCGTCGCGCACCCACACGTCTACGGTGTTGGGATGCGGCACCTTGGTCGCCTGGTCCGGGATGATGCTGAACGTGAGCGAGCGCTGCCGCGCCAGGTCGAGCGAGTCGCGCACGCGCGGGTCGTCCGTGTGGAGCCCCAGCATGCCCGCCACGAGCGCGCGGTCCGTGCCGTGCCCGCGGTACGTGCGCGCGAAGGAGCCGTACAGCGTGAAGCGGACCTCGGCGGGCTCCACGTCGAGCAGCTGGCGCACCATCTGCGCGATCCTGAGCGCGCCCGCCGTGTGCGAAGACGACGGCCCCACCATGACGGGACCCAGCACGTCCCTCAACCCGAAGTTCCTCATGATGCCTCCGATCCCCGGCCCTTTTGGCCAGCATAGGTGGCGAATGTTTCAGGTTCGTGAGGCCTCTGATGCGCCTTTTTGACGCACTGGTACCGCTTTTTACAGACGAGAAGGGCGCGGGCCACGTCACCGCAGCCCGCGCCCAAACGCGTGTCAACTTTGCCCGCAACCCAGGGTCCCATCCGGACGGCGGCCCCGGGACATCGAGGAGCTAGTCCTCGCGGCGACGGTCGCCACCGCGGTAGCCACCGCGGTCGTTGCGGTCGTCCCTGCCGCCGCGGTAGCCGCCGCGACCGCCGCGGTCGCCGCCGCGGAAGCCGTTGCCGTCACGATTGCCGCGGAAGCCGTCCCTGCTGCCGCCACGGTAGCCGCCGCGGTCGTCCCTGCTGCCGCCACGGAAGCCCCCGCGGTTGCCGCCGCGGTATCCGCCACGGTCGCCGCGGTCCTCTCGCCCGCCGCGGTAGCCGCCACGGTCGCCGCCTCGGAACCCGCCGCGACCGCCGCGGTCGCCACCGCGGAAGCCGTTGCCCTCTCGGCCACCGCGGTCGCCCTGCCTGGAGTCGTGCTTCTTGGCGGCCTTGCGCTCCTCCTCGCGCTCCTTCCAGTCGGCGCCGATCTCGCCCTCGAGGGAGCCCTCCATGCGCTCGAGGAACGCCATGAGCGCGTCGGCCTCGTCGTCGGAGAACCCGTCCAGCGCCACGTCGCAGAGCTCGGCCTGCGAGGGCTTGTCCTCGCGTCCCTCGTCCGTGAGCGTCACGGTCTTGGGGCCGGACTCGGGGGCGTCAACCTCCACGAGACCACCCTCGGTCATCGCGTCGAGCGTCGCGCCCAGCACGGCACCGTCGATGCCCAGGATCGTGGACATCTCCTGCGTGGTGACGCCGTCCTTCATGCGGAGGAGCGCCAGGACGCGACCCACGTTGGGGTCGGTCGCGGCCTCCTGCTCGCGCCTGTTGTGGCGTGCGATGCCCACCATGTGGTTGACGACGCCCATCTTGTCGAGAATCTCGGACCTGGTTGCCATGTACTTCTCCTATGCGTTGGTCTTTGGCACTTTGCTGCCAGTTTTCTGCTGTCTGTTACACCTGCCGCAGCCTGCGGCCGCCTACTGCCTCTTCTCCGCGGGGCCCTCCTTGGGCTTGGTCTGCTTCTTTATGGGCACGCGGATGCCGCCGCGCACCACCGTGGGACCGCTCGGATGCCTTGCGCCCCCGACGCCGCCGGAGGATGCCGTAATCGTGCCGGACACCTTGCTCTTGAGCGCCTTGCCGCTGAGCGTCGCGACGGTGGGCGTGCGCCTGCCCGCAGACCTGCCGGCCAGGCGCGCCTTCAGCCCCTGGACGCGGGTGTAGATGCTGGGTCCGCCGTTGGAGCGCAGGCCCAGGAGCGCCGCCGCCAGGAACGTGGGGCCAAAGAATGTGACGATACGCCAGACGAGGAATCCCGCACTCGTGGACGCGCCGAACATGTGGCCGTAGAACATGACGAAGCCGCCCTCGGCACCGCCCGTGCCGCCCGGGAGCGGCACCGCCGAGGCCACCATCTGCACCATGGAGCCCGCCGCGAGGCACTCGAGGAAGTCCGCCTCGATCCCGAAGGCCCTCAGCACGAACCAGGGGATCATGTAGAGGCAGCCAAGCTGGGCCATGGTGACGAGCAGCGTGAGCGCCATGGACCCGAGGTCGCTCGCGGCGTTCTTGAACGCGGTCGCGAACTCCATCACCTGCACGTTGACGAGGTCGTCAAAGTGCTTGGGGTCCTTGAGCCAGCCGTGCTTCGTGGCGAGGCGGATGGCCCAGTTGCCCACCCGCATCACGAACTTCGGGCAGAGGCAGATGACGAAGATGCCCGCGAGCTCGAGCGCGTGGACCGAGAAGACCACGATGTTCAGGAAGAACAGGTCGCCGTACGTGGTGAAGAAGTACTCCGCCTTCGCGACGAGCATGATGGCCGCGAAGAGCACCACGCCGAACTGGTACGCGATGAAGCGCGTGAACTGCGTCGCGCTCGCCTCGCCCACGTCGAGCCCAGAGCGCGTCATACGGTAGATCTGCGACGGGATGGACCCGGCCATCATGGGCGTGAGGTTGCCAAAGAACACGCCCGACGCCTCGACGCTCATGAGGTCGCGCACGCCCAGGGGCGAGTCGTGGTCGAGGTACACCGCGATCACGTACGCGAGGACGCCAAACACGTAGTACATCACGAAGCAGAGGCAGGCCCTCAGGACCCATGCTCCGTCCACCTGCCCCAGAGCGGTCAGGAACTGCCCCATCTGCCCCGATATCACGAGGTAGATGACGTACACGACCACGACCGCCACAAGGAAGAGGGCGCCCTTCCTGGCCTTGGTCTCGTTCTCCTCGTTGCCGTCGCCGGCACCACCCGCGCCCGACGACGTCCGTGGCGCGGACACCTTCAGGTGAACCTTTGGCTTGACCTGTCCGGCGTTCTTCGATTCCGCCATGGTCCTCCACGGTCGATCGGCTTTGCGGCGGCAGACTTTGCCACCCTGTCTAACACTCTGATGATACCCCTAAAGGAATCCTCAAAATCCCGCCCGGGAATCCCCCACCCAGACACTACAGACGGCGGACGGGGCCGGATGGCAGGCAGGCGGCCCCCGCGAGCGAGAAGGACGGCCGCGCTTCTCGCCACCGCAGTCGGGACGTGCGGGCACGCCACCCCACACACAAAAAAACGGACCGGGACAACGTCCCGGTCCGATGACGTTTGGTAGCCCGTAGCAGATTCGAACTGCTGATCTCCGCCTTGAGAGGGCGGCGTCCTAAACCGCTAGACGAACGGGCCATGCAAGCGAGCCAATCGGCTCGCGGAGTACTTGGTAGCCCGTAGCAGATTCGAACTGCTGATCTCCGCCTTGAGAGGGCGGCGTCCTAAACCGCTAGACGAACGGGCCAAATGGCTGGGATAGAGAGAATCGAACTCCCATTGACGGAACCAGAATCCGCTGTCCTACCGTTAGACGATATCCCAAAGGGTCGTGCGTGCGCTTCATCGGCGCGAGAAAGAACTATACCGCAGAGGGTGGGGGTGCGCAACGACAATCTGCAAATTGGGCAAATTCGTTGCCAGCGTAGCGTTTCCACCATAATCTCGCCACAAGTCCGCTTTGGCTTTCTGGATTGGGCTTTGTCGATGGTGAATGGCTGCTGACAGGATGCATCCCTGCCGGAGTGGCCGGCGCCGGGTATGATAGTAAGGCGGAATTCGATTAGCTGCACGGTTGCATAGAAGGGATGCGGATGGCCAAGGCTGACGACACAAAGACAGGCTCGGCCACGAAGGCTTCTGCCGGCTCAGCGCCCAAGGCGTCTGTGCACAAGCATGCGGGACATCCTTCCTCGAAGCCGAAGCTCAAGGTCTCGACGGGCCATATCCAGGCTGAGGGAAATGAGGACCAGAAGGCAAGCGCCCGCAAGGGTGCGCTCTTCCTGGCGGGTGTCGTCGCGCTCTATGTCGTCTACCTCATCTTCTCGGGGCAGATGGTCCAGTTCCTCGATGCACTCTCGACAGTCGATACGCATTGGGTCTGGCTTGCCTGTCTCTGCTATGTCTTCTATTTCATATTCGGCGTCCTTGCCTATGTGATCGCTGTCTTCATCGACCATGACTCTCCTGTCGGTGTCCGCGACCTCATGAGCGTCGAGGCATCGGGCGTCTTCTTCGGCAACCTCACGCCGATGATGGCAGGATCGGTCCCGTCGCAGATCGTGCGCCTCACGAAGACCGGCCTCGATCCGGGCGAAGCATCTGCCACCCAGTTCACCCGCTTCATCATGTTCCAGTTCGGTGTCGTGCTCTTTGCCGCCATCATGCTTGCCGCCAAGCTCGAGTTCTTCTTCGAGACCTACGGCGACATCATCATCCTGAACATTGTCGTCTTCGGCGTGCACATGCTCGAGCTCATAGCGCTCTTCGTGATCTGCCTCTGCCCCCGCTTCGTTATGCGTGTCGGCATGGCAGTGATCCGCTTCTGCAAGCGCGTGAACATCCTCAAGAAGCAGGAAGATGTCGACCACTGGACCGATGTCGTGAACGTCCAGGTCAAGCAGTTCTCCGATGCGTTCAAGACTGCAGCGAAGGACTGGCCGTCGATGCTTCTGACGCTTGCCGTGACGATGGCACAGCTTGCGAGCCTCTACATGATTCCGTGGTTCGTGCTCAATGCCTTTGGTGTTCAGGCAGACTTCCTCGACTGCCTGGCTGCTGGCTCCATGGTACAGATGGTCTCCTCGGCTGTGCCGCTGCCAGGCGGCACGGGCGGTGCCGAGGGCGGCTTCTTCATGTTCTACGGAGGCCTCTTCGGGACATCGGCCACGGCAGGATATCTGATCTGGCGCCTCATCACGTTCATCGCGCCGACGATCCTTGCAGCCCCGCTCCTGAGCCTCAAGACCACGAACAGGACGAGGAGCATCTACCAGAGGTGGCAGGACCTCACACACGGTTCGAGCAGGAGTGCCGGCGTCTCGATGTCGGGCGCTACGATCAAGCGGCGTGTTGCCCAGGAGAAGCGCAGCACCCAGAAAAAGAAGCATTAGCCAGAAAGGCTTTCACGATATGGCATTCGGAAAGAGCAGGAAGACTGCAGCAGCATCGCAGCCTGGCAAGGACTCTGCCGAGAACAAGGGCCGTGCCTTCAAAGGCATGCTGTTCTTGGCAGGCGTCGTCCTCTTCTATGTCCTCGATCTCATCGTCACAGGACAGATGGATACGTTCCTCACGTCGCTCCATGAGCTCGAGACGGGCTGGATCGTCGCTGCTGCCATCTGCTATGTCCTCTACTACATCGCAGGCGTCAGTGCCTATGCAGTTGCTGTCTGGCTCGACCGCGACTCTCCTGTCGGCATCCGCGATCTCATGAGCGTCGAGGCCTCAGGCACGTTCTTCGGAAACCTCACGCCTGCCATGGTCGGTTCCGTGCCGGCACAGATACTGCGCCTCACGAACGCCGGCCTCGATGCCGGCGAGGCGACGGCGACACAGCTGACCCGTGGCATCACGCAGCAGATCGCATCGGTCAGCTACTGTGCCGTCATCCTCTTTGTCGGCTTCGTGGCATTCCAGGCCTCCTACGGCAATCTGATCTTCCTTGCCCTCATCGCCTGGGTCATCGGCCTTCTCAAGATCCTAGGCCAGCTTGCCATCTGCTATTTTCCGAACCAGGTCATGCGCTTCGGCAATGCCGCTGTCAAGTGGATCTCGAAGCGTGGCTGGCTCAAGGACTATGGCCGTGCCTACCATTTCGTGAACAACGAGGTGAGCGAGCTTTCCGATGCCTTCAGGCGTGCCACGAACAGCCGTCAGGGCATCCTCGTCACGCTCGTGATCAACTACATCCAGCTGACGCTCCTCTATCTGATTCCGTGGTTCGTCGCCAATGCCTTCGGCTGCGACCTCAACCCGGTCGCTTCGATCGAGCTCTGCGCCCTTGTCCAGATGGTCGGCGCTGCCGTGCCGCTGCCAGGCGGCACAGGAGGCGTCGACGTGGCCTGGAACATCTTCCTGGGCCCGACGTTCGGCGCCCTGACAACAGCCGGCTTCATCATGTGGCGTGCCGTCTCCTACATCGGCCCCATCTTCTTCGCGATACCGCTTCTGAATCTGCACTCGGGCAGGAGGGAGCAGTCGCTCTACCAGCGGTGGAACACGATCGCGCACGGTGCCGGCAAGAAGCGCAGGCACTGATAAGCCTGGATATGAAAAGGAAGGCGTCTGCTCTCGGGCAGGCGCCTTCCCTGTATCTCGGAAGAGTGCTTTCTAGCTGCAGGCTCCGCAGGCGGCACATCCTGCATGCGCCGAAGGCTCTGCCGCAAGGCCGCCCAGGGCGGTCTCCCTGAGCTCTTCGGGGAGGGCATGCCCGACCTTTGCCATTGCGTCCACCACCTCGTCGAAGGGAAGGGGAGGACGGATGCCGGCGTGTGCTAGCTGCGCGGCGCTGAATGCGCAGGCCACGCCTATCGCGTTCCTCAGCTGGCAGGGATACTCGACCAAACCCTGCACCGGGTCGCAGACAAGGCCGAGGAGGTTTCCGATTGCGATAGAGGCTGCGGTGAGCGCCTCTTCCGGCGTGCCGCCGAGAAGCTCTGTGAGCGCTCCTGCTGCCATGGCGCTGGCGGTGCCGACCTCAGCCTGGCAGCCGCCTTCGGCACCTGCGACGCCGGCATTGGCGGCGATGAGGGCACCGAGAGCGGCAGAGGTCCAGAGTGCCGAGGATATCTCCTCATCGCTTTTCCCGAGCTCTTCTGCCGCAGCAAGGACGGCTCCCGGTACGACGCCCGAAGCACCGGCAGTAGGGGCGGCGACGATGACGCCCATGGCGCTCGAACGCTCGAGCACTGCCATCGCATAGGCCGTTGCTTTCGTGAGGGCGCCTCCCAGAAGAGCTGGGGTGGAGGCTGCCGCCTTGGCTGCCTGGCCGAAGAGGAAGCCGCCGAGCGAGCGCTGTGGATGCTCAATCGTGTCGTGCGTCTCTTCCTTCATGGTCTGAAGGACCTTCTCCATCTCTGCATCTGCTGCCTTCTGGCTTCCCAGAAGCTCCGCCTCGCGTGAGCGCATGATATCGGCTATGGAAGCGCTGCGGGCAGAGCAGAGGTCGAGGAGCTCTTTCCCTGTCGCGAAGTCCAGGGCAAGTGCCGTATCGGGGGAGACCGCGGATGCCCCGGGGATGCTCACCGAGGAGGCAAAGATGATGTCAGGGCGCTCCTGGCAGGTATCCACAAGCTCTTCAGGCACGGGCTCGTCGGTCTCGAAGACCGTGTAGGCACGGCCTCCCCTCGACTGGCGGAACGTGCGCATCGTCGCGATATTGACGGATGCCGAGGAAAGGGCACCGGTCAAGGCTGCCAGGACGCCTGGTCTGTCATAGTGCGAGACGAAGAGCGTTGGATAGTCGCCTGTGATCTCCACATGCACGCCGTTGATCGAGGAGATGCGGATGCGTCCGCCGCCAATGGACTCGCCTGTGACCTCGAAGGTGGAGCCGCTTGCGCAGAGCATCGAGATCGAGACCGTGTTGGGGTGGGGCATGACATTGTCGGGGCCCTCTGCAATCGAGACCATAAGGTTGTGCTCGCGGGCAAGCTCGAGCGAGTCCCTGACACGGACATCGTCGGGAAGCATCCCCAGAAGGCCCGCGACGAGCGCCTGGTCGGTGCCGTGGCCCTTGTGCGTGCGGGCAAACGAGTTATAGCAGACGATATCGGCTCGAACGACCGGAGAAGGCGCCAGCGAGCGTGCGACGAGGGCAATCCTCAAGGCTCCTGCCGTATGGGAGGATGAGGGGCCGACCATGATGGGGCCAAGTATCTCGAAGGCAGAGGTATGCACTGATCCATTCCTCTCGAAACATTCTTGTAACAGACATGCTCCATCGTGGCGCAATGCATCGGCCTTGGCAAGATGCGGAACGCAGGAATCATGGATATTGGCAGCCACTGGGATAAGTTTCCTGTCTGAAACAGCCAAGCATCACAATGGATGCGGCATATCAAAAGAGAAAGGATGCAGGCATGGACAAGAGCATCTATCTGAAGCGCAAGGAAGAGATCCTGCGCAGGATGCAAGAAGACAGCCTCGATGCGCTCGTGATTCCTGCGGGTGCCGACATCTCCTACCTCACGGGATTCACGGGCGAGGCTGGGGTTGCGGTCGTCGTGCTGTCTCCCGAGGGCTCGAGCTTCGTCACGGATTCCCGCTATACGACGCAGGTCGCAGAGGAGACAGGGGGCTACGAGTGCGTGCTCTGGCAGAAGGGGACGCACAGCTACTGCGAGAATGCGGGCATGGTGCTTGCAAAGCTCGCACCGAAGACCGTCGGCATCTACGGCGCAGACCTCACCTACAAGGACTTCCTCGGCATGCAGGAGCGCTATCCTCAAGGCGAGTACAAGGAGGCGCCAGCCTATCTCACCGAGATGCGTGCGAAGAAGACGCCTGAAGAGCTCGCCACGATCCGCGAGGCCTGCCGCATCTCCATGCTCTCGTTCTATGCCCTGCTCGACCATATCCGTCCGGGCGTGACGGAGAAGGATGTCGCAGACCAGCTCGAGTACGAATTCCGTTCCCACGGCGGCTCGGGCATGTGCTTCGACACGATTGTCGCTTCCGGCCCTGTGAATGGCGCCTGCCCGCATGCAAGCGTCTCCGACCGCGTGATCCAGAAGGACGACTTCGTCACAATCGACTTCGGCACGCGCTATCACGGCTACTGCTCCGACATCACGCGTACGGTCTGTGTCGGCAAGGGCGCTGACGCCGAGCTCTACCATATCTTCGATGTGGTGACAGAGGCCAAGAAGGCAGGCCAGGAGGCTCTTCATGCCGGTCTCACGAAGAAGGAGCTCCATGAGGCAATCGAGGCGCCAATCAAGGCAGCGGGCTATGTGACTCCCCATGGCTTCGGCCACTCGTTCGGCCTCGATATCCACGAGCTGCCATTCATCAATGGAAACGACGAAACGCCGTATGAGGCGGGGACGATTACGACTATCGAGCCAGGCATCTATGTGCCGGGGCTTGGCGGCGTGCGCCAAGAGGATGACTATCTCATCTGCGACGGCGGCTACGAGCGTCTGACCTTCATCACGGACCATCTGATCGAGCTTTAGCGAGCATCTGAGTCTTTCAGTACAGTCCGTCATTTCATTTCCGAGGCCGGCCGTGAGATTCCGGGATACCGGGGTCTCTAGCCGGCCTCGATAAGTCATCTGTATGTCTCGATTTGCCAGAGGCATACGCCGCTCTATGCTCGTTACCTATTGCATCATCCTTCTTGCAGAATCAGGCTTCGGCTTCTAACCCATCGCCTATATATGGCTCGGGTCCATACGTCCATTCCGCATAGCCGTTCCTGATGAGCATCAGATGCTTCATGCCGCTCGCCGATGGAAGATGCTGATGGAGGCGCTCTCGTGATTTTTTTACTCGGCGGATTGTCAAGCTGAGTGCAACATCTCCCGATAGACCTCGTTGGCCGTCT
>NZ_JBJEHW010000129.1:0-12227 GCF_051876455.1 Parafannyhessea sp. | reverse complement strand
GGCGCGGACGCGCTCATGCGCGCGGGCGTGCGGCCCGACGTCTTCTGCGGCGACGCGGACTCCGCCACGAGCGACGCCGTGGCGTGGGCGCGATCCGTCGTGGGCCGCGACATCGCGTTCCCGGTGGAGAAGTACGCGACCGACCTGGCCCTGGCCATAGACTGCGCCAGGCACGAGGCCGCCCGCAGGGGCGCGCGCCTGGAGCTCACGGTCACGAGCGCCTCCGGCGGCAGGCCCGACCACGCGCTCGCGGTCATCGGCCAGCTGGCTGCCGCGGCGGACGCGTCGCCCCTGCTCGCGGAGGACGGCTTCAGCTGCCGCGTGCTCGGCCCGGAGGGCCTCGCCACGTGGAGGCTGGGCGGGGAGGACGTGGGCAGGTCCTTCTCCGCCATCGCCGTGGCGGAGGGGACCGTCGTGTCCGAGCGCGGGCTCAAGTGGGAGCTGGACCATCGCGCGCTGCCCCTCCTGGGGGACGAGGGCGTCTCGAACGTCGTCACGGCGCCCGACGCCAGCGTCACGTGCCACGCAGGCAGGCTGGCCTGCTTTCTGCTCAAGGGGTAGACGACGGCTGCGGCACGCCGTCACACAAGGCTTGCGCATCGCAAAGCCAATGGCCGGGGGAGAAGGACGGGCGTCCTTTCCCCCGGCACTCATATATATGGGATGACTGTGGGATGGTTGCCGCAAACGGGGAGACCGCCGCGATGATGGCGCTGCGTCGTCGCGACACAAAAAGGGAGGCCCTTCCGGGCCTCCCCAAATTAGCTGTGTAAGCTCTTCTCGCCGAAGCTACGCCTGGTAGGCGGAACGGGCGACGTTGCCCTTCTTGAGGCAGCGGGTGCAGACGTTCTTCTTGACGGGCTTGCCATCCTCGAAGACGGTGACGCGCTGGATGTTGGGCTTGAACTTGCGGATGACGGTGCGGTGGGAGTGGCTAACAGAGCGACCAGCAACAGCGTGCTTACCGCAGATATCACATACCTTCGACATTATTACGACCTCCAACGAGCGGCGCTTAGCGCCAGTAATCTCTCAAGTGCCGTGTAAATATAGCACAGCGCACGACTTATGCAAGCCGAGACCACGTCTTCTTGTGGTGGTTTTGTAGCGGCGACCATAGGCATTGTGGACCCGCAGTGTTGGATATTCTCCCATTTGGGGCGAATGTCCTACCAAACACGCATGGCGGGAGATTCATGCGGGGCGTTTGCGGGTGCCCTGCGCTATTATGTGTTGGAATCATGCCCAGCCGTGCCTGGGCCGTGGTCGAGAGGAGACTTACATGGCAAACGTCGTTCCCGGAACCCTCAAGGTGTCGAACGACTGCATCGCGGACCTTGCCGGCTACGCGGCGCTCGAGTGCTACGGCGTCGTGGGCATGGCCGTGACGGACCAGCAGGAGGGCGTCGTCCGCCTGCTGCCCACGTACCGGCTGCGCAAGGGCATCGACGTCTCGAGCGAGGGCGGCAAGGTCATAATCGACCTGCACGTGATCGTCGAGCAGGGCATCAACATGAGCTCGGTCTCGGACAACCTCGTGAGCTCCGTGAAGTTCATTCTGAGGAAGATCGCCGAGCTCGACGACGTCGAGGTACGCGTACACATCGAGGGGATGCGCACGCGCGCCTAGCGCCCGCGCCCTTGGCACCCAACAGGAATACGAGGTCATCCAGAATATGATTGCCAACGTTGTCCGAACCTGCTTCCCCATCGCGGCGAAGGTCGTCGCCGACAAGGCGGACGAGATCAACAAGCTCAACGTCTTCCCGGTTCCCGACGGGGACACGGGCACGAACATGTCCCTCACCCTCGGCACCGTCGTGGGCGAGATCGAGTCGCTCCCGAGCGACGCCTCCATGGCGGACATCGCGAAGGCCATCACGCACGGCTCCCTCATGGGCGCGCGCGGAAACTCCGGCGTCATCACGAGCCAGATCCTGCGCGGCGTCGCGGAGGGCCTCGCCGCGGCGAAGGGCCCGGACGCCACGACGGCCGACATCGCCGCCGCGCTGAGGAACGGCGTGAAGGTCGCGTTCAAGGCCGTGCGCAAGCCCGTCGAGGGTACCATCCTGACGGTGCTGAAGGACGTCTCCGCGAGGGCCGACCAGATGGAGAAGGCCAAGGCCACCCCGCAGGAGACCCTGGACGCCATCGTGGTCGAGGCATACGAGTCCGTGGCACGCACGCCCGATCTTCTCCCCGTGCTGAAGGAGAACGGCGTCGTGGACTCCGGCGCCTATGGCCTGGCCACGTTCATCGAGGCGTTCGTGAACGCCTATGAGGGCAAGGCGGGCGAGGTCTCCGACTTCAAGACCACCGTCGACTCCGCCGACGCGAAGAAGCAGGTCGCGAACGTCGTCGACATCGAGATTAACGACGACTGGGAGGGCTCGCAGTACCGCTACTGCACCGAGTTCCTGTTCCACGCGGACAGCCCGGACTTCGACGAGGATGCGAACCTCAAGTACCTGGCCTCCATGGGCGACTGCGAGCTGCTCGTGGGCTCGAACCCCGACTACAAGATCCACGTGCACACGAACCGCCCGGACCGCGTGCTGCGCCACATGCTGCACCGCGGCCAGATCTACAACGTCTTCGTGCACAACATGGACCTCGAGGCGCAGGAGCGCACCGAGTCCATCCGCGAGGACAAGCAGGCAGAGGCGCCCAAGCCCAAGGAGCCGCAGAAGAACCTCGGCTTCGTGGCGGTCGCCGCGGGCAGCGGCCAGGCGGACATCCTCAAGTCGCTCGGCGTGGACGTCATCGTCTCCGGCGGCCAGACCATGAACCCCTCGACCGCCGACATCCTGGGCGCCATCGAGGAGTGCAACGCGAAGAACGTCATCGTGCTTCCCAACAACGGCAACATCCGCATGGCATCCGAGGCGGCCGTCTCGGCCGTCGAGGGCATCAAGGCGGCGGTCGTGCCCACCAAGAGCGTGCTGCAGGCGTTCGCGGCCATGTTCGTGGCCGACCCGGACGGCAGCCTCGAGGACAACGTCGCGGACATGACCGAGGCCATCGGCGAGGTGCGCGACGGCGAGGTCACGACGGCCGTGCGCGACTCCAGCGCGGCGGACGGCACGCCCATCCACAGCGGCGACGTCATGGGCATCGAGGGCGGAGCGATCGAGGTCGTGGGCAACGACGTCGAGAAGGTCACCGTCGAGCTCATCAACAAGATGCAGGACGAGGAGGAGGGCGACACGCTCACGATCCTCGCGGGCTCCGACCTGTCCGACGAGGCGTTCCAGCACCTGCTGGACGAGATCGAGAAGGCCCAGCCCGACCTCGAGGTCGACTCCCACCGCGGCGAGCAGCCGCTCTATCCGGTCGTGTTCTCCATCGAGTAGAGAAGAGCTGGCATAGGTGGTGGGCAGCGTCCCGACAACCGCAGAGGTGGGCGAGAGGCTCTCGAGGACCTGCTCGCTCACGGATGACGTCTCGCGCCTGAGGTACGTTTCGGGCGCGAGACGCACTGCGTTGGAGCGACTTGGCATCACGCGCGTGCGCGACCTCCTCCTGCACGTCCCGAGCCGCTACCTCGACTTCACGAACGTGACGGACATCGCCCATGCCGACGTGGGACAGGTCGCCACCGTCGTCGCGACGGTGGACAAGGTCACGCTCAAGCGCCCGCGGCCCCGCATGCAGATCGTGGAGGTCTACCTGCTGGACCAGACGGGCGTGATCGAGGCGACGTTCTTCAGGCAGCCGTGGATAGCGGACCAGCTCAAGCAGGGCGACCAGGTGGCGCTATCCGGCAAGGTCACGTTCGGCTACGGCTTCAAGCAGATGAAGGCCCCGTTCTTCGAGGTGCTCGGCAGCGGGGACGACGTGGGCGACCTCGCGCGCATCCTGCCGGTGCACCCCGTGGGGGAGGGCATGTCCGCCGCGTGGATGAGGAGGATCGTCTCGGCCGCCGTGGCGGACGCGGGCGACGTGGCCGACTTTCTCCCCGCGAGGATCGTTGCGGAACATGGGCTCATGACGCTGGCGCGCGCCATCCGCGAGGTGCACTTTCCCTCGAGCATGGGGCTGAAGGAGCTCGCGCGGCGCAGGCTCGCCTTTGACGAGCTGCTCTGCCTGCAGCTCGCGCTGCGCACCCGGCAGCGGGTGGAGCTGGGCGGCGTCACGCCCGTCGCGCACGTGACGGACGGGCCGCGCATGGCGGCGCTGCTGGACGCCATGCCCTTCGAGCTCACGGACGAGCAGCGCGCCGCGGCCGACCAGATCCTTGCGGACATGGGGTCGGACCACGTGATGAACCGGCTGCTCCTGGGTGACGTCGGCACGGGCAAGACGGCCGTCGCGGCCGTGGCGCTCGCCGCCGTGGCGGACACGGGAAGCCAGGCCGCGGTCATGGCGCCCACGTCGGTCCTGGCGCGCCAGTACGCGCAGAAGCTCGGTCCGCTCCTGGACGCGGCGGGCATCACGTGGCGCCTGGTCACGGGCGCGACGGACGCGAGGGCGCGGCAGGAGGCGGCAGCGGCCCTGGCGACGGGTGACGTGTGCGTGGCCTTCGGCACGACGGCGCTCCTCTCGGACGACGTCGCGTTCCGGCGGCTCTCGCTCGTGGTGATCGACGAGCAGCACCGCTTTGGCGTGGGACAGAGGGCGGCGCTTCGCGAGAAGGGCGCGGGCGCCGACCTCCTGGCCATGACGGCGACGCCCATCCCCAGGACGCTCGCGCTGTCGCTCTACGGCGACATGCAGTGCTCGCGCATCACAAAGCGGCCGCGCGCCGGAGCGGGGGTCACCACAAAGTGCATCCCGCCCGAGAGCGCGGACCTCGCGTACGGCGCCATCCGCGAGGCGTGCGAGGCGGGCCACCAGGCCTACGTGGTGTGCCCCCTGGTGGACGAGAAGGACGATGGCTCCGAGCTCGACGACGTGCCGGAGGCGTCGCGTTCCGCGGCTTCCAGAATCCACTCCGCCGTGCAGACACAGCGCGAGCTCGAGCGCGGGGCCCTCAAGGGCCTGCGCGTGGGGCTGCTCACGGGCAGGATGTCCGCGGACGAGAAGGACGAGGCCATGGAGTCGTTCCGCCGGGGCGACCTGGACGTCCTCGTGAGCACGACGGTGATCGAGGTCGGCGTCGACGTGCCCAACGCCACGGTCATGCTGGTGTACGACGCGGACCGCTTCGGCCTTGCGACCCTGCACCAGCTGCGCGGGCGCGTCGGCCGCGGCGACTGGTCCGGCGAGGTCTTCCTGGAGTGCGCCGCCAAGCAGAACACGACGGCCCGCGAGCGGCTGCAGGCGCTGGAGAGGACGTCGGACGGGTTCGAGCTTGCGGAGCTCGACCTGAGGCTCCGTCACGAGGGCGAGGTGCTGGGCCTGCGCCAGCATGGCGGCGTCTCGCTCAGGCTCGTGGACCTTGCGGAGGACGCGGACCTCGTGGCCTGGGCGCACGAGGACGCCGAGCGCATCGTGGCAAGGGACGCGACGCTCTCGTCGGACGAGCTGCGGCCGCTCGCGATGGAGGTCCGCGACCGCTTTGGCGCATACTTCGAGGAGGTGCTCCGCGCATGAGGATAGTCGGTGGCAGGTGGAGGGGACACCCCCTCGAGGCGCCGGACGGGCGCGACGTGACGCGTCCCACCACGGACCGCACGAGGGAGTCCATGGCGTCCATGGTGCTCTCGGCCTTCGGGCTCGACCTCTCGGGCGTGAGCGTGCTCGACGCCTTCGCGGGCTCGGGGGCCATCGGCTTCGAGCTCCTCTCACGCGGGGCCGCGAGCTGCACGTTCGTGGACCGCGACCGCGGCGCCGCGGCGCGCGTGCGCAGGAACGCCCGCTCGCTCGGCGCGGAGGGCGTCTCGCACGTGCTCGCGGGGGACGTCTTTCGCCTGGCATGGCGCCCGGGCATGAGGGGCGCGCCCTTCTCGCTCGTGGTGCTCGACCCGCCGTACGCGGTGTCGAGCGCGGACGTGAGCCGCCTCGTAGGCGACCTGCGCGGATCCGGCCTCCTGGCCGCGCGTTCGCTCGTGCTGTACGAGCACGCGTCAAAGGAGCCGGGGCTGGCGCTCGCGGACGCAAGGAGGCTGCGCGAGAAGAGCCACGGCATCACGACGGTCGAGATTCTTGAGCTGGAGGAGAAGGACGCGGATGCGGGGGAGTCGCATGAAGTCTGACAGGATCGAGCGCGTTGTCGTGCCGGGTACGTTCGACCCGGTCACGTTTGGCCACCTGGACGTGATCGGCCGGGCGCGAAGGCTCTTCCCGCACGTCACGGTTGGGGTCGCGGCGTCGGTGGGGAAGAACGGCACGGGGCCGACCTTCTCGCTCGACGAGCGCGTGGACATGCTGCTCGAGGCGCTCGAGGAGTGCGACCTCACGGACGGCGTGGAGGTCAGGCCGTTCTCGGGGCTGCTCGTCTCGTTCTGCAAGGAGGTCGACGCCGGCGGCGTGGTCAAGGGCCTGCGCGCCATGACCGACTTCGAGTACGAGCTCCAGCAGGCGGACCTCAACAGCAACATGGCGCCGGACATCGAGTCCGTCTTCGTCATGTCCAACCCCAAGTACGGCTACGTGTCGTCCTCGATCGTGCGCGAGCTGGCGTCGCTTGGGACCGACGTCTCGTTCCTGGTGCCCAAGGTGGTGGAGCACCACCTGGAGGGGCACTATCGCACGCGTTAAATGTGCAGGTGTTGACGGCAGCTGGCGCTAATCTGATACTATAGGGCGACGCGGCCGCGGCGCGAACGCACCGTCGGGCCGCACGGAAGTCGAAAGGAGACCCGTATGCAACCGGGTGAGGAAATAGAGAGCCTGGTTGGCGAGATCGAGCAGATCGTGAGCGAGGGCAAGGTGCCGCTCACGGGCGGCAACCAGAAGAGGATCGTCAACGCCGACGCGATCTACGAGATCCTGGACGAGATTCGCGACAAGTTCCCGCAGGAGTTCGCCGACGCCAGGCGCATCGTGAAGGAGGAGGCCGAGACGCTCGAGCGCGCCCAGCAGCAGGCCGACGCCATCATCGCGGACGCCCAGCAGCAGGCCATGATCCTCGCGGGCGACCAGGAGGTCGTGCGCCTCGCCCAGCAGCAGGCCGACGACATCCGCGACAAGGCCGCGCAGTACGAGCGCGACACCCGCTACAACGCCGAGGAGTACGCGGACACCGTCCTCGCGCACCTCGAGGACAACCTCAAGTCCCTCACCACCTCGGTCACGCGCGTGCGCCAGACGCTCGACGAGAACTCCGGCGCCCGCAACCAGTCCAACGACGTCAACTGGTAGCCGCCATGCAGAAGGTCACGCAGATTCTTGACACCCGCCTCCAGGAGGCCGGGGACACGCTGCCCGTATCGGGCCATCTGGACGAGAAGGGCTACTCCCTGGGCGGGCACGACTTCAAGCTGCCCGAGGGAATCGACTACGACCTCGTGCTCACGAACGCGGGCGAGGGCATCCTTGCGACAGGCATGCTCCGCGCGCACGTCGAGGGCACCTGCGACCGCTGCCTCGGCAAGGCCGAGTTCGACGTGAACGGCGAGGTGGACGAGTACTACCTGTTCAAGGCGCCGCAGGAGCCGGTCGACCAGGACGATGACGACGACGTGGACTTCGCGCTCGTCGGCCCCGACAACACGATCGACCTCACGGACGCGCTCACGTCCGCGCTCCTGATGGAGACCCCGTTCGTCGTGCTGTGCCGGGAGGACTGCAAGGGCCTCTGCCCCGTCTGCGGCGCGAACCTCAACGAGGTCGACTGCGGCCACGGCGCGCAGATCGAGGCCGAGCGCGAGCGCGACCGCATGGACGCGAGCCCGTTCAGTGCGCTCAGGGACCTGCACCTGGACGACTAGCGATAGTCCGCGCGTCCCACGGCCGTCGCAATTGCGTCAAAACCGTGAGCATCGCGAAATTTGGCGTGGAGAATTGCTATCGCGCCACCCAGAGCGTCAGCACGTGGTATAGTCTCTTCTCGTGTGTTTTATGGAAGACCGCTCAGGCCCCAGAGGCCTGGCAAAGAGTGAGTCTAAGAGAGGTTCAAGATGGCAGTACCCAAGCAAAAGAAGGGCCGCGGCGCCACGCACACTCGTCGTTCGGCCAACAGCAAGCTCGCCGCTCCGGCACGTTCCGTCTGCCCGCAGTGTGGCGCACCTAAGCTTCCGCACCACGTGTGCCCCAACTGTGGCTACTACAAGGACCGCGAGGTCGTCGTGACCGAGTAGTCGTCATGAGAGACGAGGCCTAGGAGGCCGGCCCTTCTGGGGTCGGTCTCCTTTCGTATGGATGCGCCGCGGCGCGACCTTGAGGAGGAAGTCATGTGTACCATCTGCGTTGACGCAATGGGTGGAGACAGGGAGCCGCAGGTTGTCCTCGACGGCGTCGAGGCGGCGCTCGCGCAGGACCAGGACCTCAAGGTCCTCGTGGCAGGCAACGAGGACGTCGTCGCACCGTTCTGCGAGAGGCACGACCGTGCCACGGCACTCGTGACCACCCAGACCATCGGCATGGGGGAGCACCCCACCGAGGCCATCCGCGAGAAGAAGGACTCCAGCATCGTGAGGGGCCTCGCCGCCGTGCGGGCCGGGGAGGCGGACGGGTTCTTCTCCGCCGGCTCCACGGGCGCGATATTCGCAGCGGCGACGTTCGGCGTGGGCAGGATCAGGGGCATCAAGCGCCCGGCCATCGCCTGCGCCGTGCCGGGCCTTTCCGGAAAGAACACCGTGTACCTGGACATGGGCGCAAACGCCGACGTCCGTCCCGAGATGCTCGTGCAGTTCGCGCACATGGGCCGCGCCTACTCGAGGATCGCCCTCGGCGTCGAGGATCCCAAGGTGGCGCTCCTCTCCAACGGGTCGGAGGACACCAAGGGCTCGGAGGCCGTCGTGGCCGAGCACGAGGCGCTCGCCGCGGCCGGCGGCGACACGTGGTTCGTGGGCAACTGCGAGGGCACGGACATCCTCACGGGCCGCTTCGACGTGATCGTGACGGACGGCTTCGCGGGCAACGTCGCGCTCAAGTCCATCGAGGGTACGGCAAAGTTCATCATGAAGCGCGTGATGAACGCCACCAAGGAGTCCAAGCGCGCGCTCCTGGGCGCGGGGCTCCTCAAGCCGGCGCTCAAGTCGATCGCGGCGGACCTCTCGGGCGACGCGTATGGCGGGGCGGCCCTGCTCGGCGTGAAGGCGCCCGTGTTCATCGGGCACGGCGCGACGTCCGTCGAGGCCGTCAAGCACGGCACCCTGGCGACGGCCGCTGCCGTGCGCGGCGAGCTTGTGGACAAAATCGCCCACACGATTGCCGAGGAGCGCTAGCAGGGTACAATCGTCGTGTATGGCACCATCAAAATCAGAAGGAGCCCACATGGAACGCTCTGAGATCGCCCAGAAGGTCGAGGCCTGCGTGCGAGACGCGCTGGGACTCGCGGATGACGTAACGCTTGACGAGTCCACCACGCTCAAGGACCTCGGTGCGGACTCCTTCGACCAGCTCGAGATCATGGTCGCGCTCGAGGAGGAGTTCGACATCAAGCTCGAGGACGCGCTCGACGGGGCTGACATGTCGTCGATCAACACGATCGGCCAGACCGTCGACCTCGTGCAGGGCCAGCTCTCGTAGGGCACCTAAGGGGATACAGGGATTTGAAGATTCATCAGAGGGTGGCGGCAGTCGAGAAGATCTGCGGCCACGAGTTCAAGGACAAGACGCTCATCACGTCTGCCATCACCCATCCGTCGGCCGTCGAGGGCAAGCCCGTCTCGGCGTCGTACGAGCGGCTCGAGTTCCTGGGCGACTCCATCCTGGGCGCCATGGTGGCGACGGACCTCTTCGAGCAGTTCCCCGCCATGGACGAGGGTGGGCTCACGCGCATGAAGATCTCGCTCGTGAGCGGCAAGACGCTCTCGGACGCGGCGGGCAAGCTCGGCATCGGCGACGTCATCGTCTTCGGCGAGTCCGAGAAGGGCACCGGCGCGCGCGGCATGCACTCCGCGCTCGAGAACGTGTACGAGTCCATCGTGGGCGCTCTCTACCTGGACGCCGGCTTCGAGGTGACGCACGAGTTCGTGAAGGAGACCCTCACTCCCTACATGTCACCCAAGCTCGCCGAGAGGCCCCTCTCGCCCAAGTCGCGCCTGCAGGAGGTGACGCAGCGCGACATGCGCTGCGCGCCCGAGTACAAGCTCGAGGGCGAGGAGGGCCCCGCGCACAAGCCCACGTTCACCTCGGTCGTCCTGGTGGACGGCAGGCGCGTGGGCAGGGGCACCGGCTGCTCCAAGAAGGAGTCGGAGAGCGCCGCCGCGCTCGATGCGCTCGAGCGCATGGGCTACCAACAGAAGCAAGAGTAGCCCCGACGCAGAAAGGTTTCCGTCCGACGTGTATCTGAAGTCGCTCACCCTCAAGGGCTTCAAGTCCTTTGCCGACAAGACGCAGCTCGTGTTCGACCCCGGCCTCACGGTCGTGGTCGGGCCCAACGGCAGCGGCAAGTCGAACATATCGGACTCCATCCTCTGGGTCCTGGGCGAGCAGAGCGCCAAGATGCTGCGCGGCCAGGCGATGGAGGATGTGATCTTCTCGGGCTCCTCCGGCCGCCAGGCCGTGGGCCTCGCCGAGGTCACCATCGTGCTCGACAACACGGACCGGACGCTGCCCATCGACTTCTCGGACATCGCCATCACGCGGCGCATGTACCGATCGGGCGAGTCCGAGTACCTCATCAACGGCGCCCCGGCGCGTCTGCGCGACATCACGGACATCCTGCACGACTCCGGCCTCGGCAAGGACACGCACTCCATCATCAGCCAGGGCAAGCTTGACTCCATCCTCGCGAGCCGCCCCGAGGAGCGCCGCGAGCTCGTGGAGGAGGCTGCCGGCATATCCAAGCACCGCCGCCGCAAGGAGCGCTCGGAGCGCAAGCTCAAGGCGATGCAGGACAACCTCACACGCGCCAAGGACATCGAGCGCGAGATCAACCGCCAGCTCAGGCCCCTCGAGCGACAGGTCGACAAGGCTCGCCACCACCGCGGCCTCACGAAGCAGCTCGACGAGCTCGAGACCACGCTCCTCGTGGACGACCTGCGCCAGCTGCAGGACCGCTACGGCGTGCTCACGGAGCGCGGCAAGGAGGCCGACGCCGCCATCGAGCTCGCCCAGTACCGCCTGGACGAGAAGAACCGCGACCTCGAGAAGTACCAGTCCCTCCTCGAGCAGAAGGGCATCTTCGTGGGCGACCTCGGCGAGCAGCGCCGCCGGATGCAGGACCTCCTCGGCAGGATGGACTCGGACATGCGCCTTCTGGAGGAGAAGGGCAAGAACATGGTCTCGCGCCTCTCCGAGATGCGCATGAACCTCTCCGCCATGGAGCGCCAGTCGCGCGAGGCGTCGGAGGAGCACGAGCGCGTGGCGGGGGAGTATTCGGACGCCCGCGTGAGGGCCGACGAGCTGCAGTCCCGCGTTGCGGAGCTCGGTCCGGCCGCGCGCGAGGCGAGCGAGCGCAGGCGCTCCCTCGGCAAGAGGGTCGCGCAGCTCACGGCCGACGTGCGCGCGTCGCAGCGGACGGCTGACGCGGAGACGCTCGCCTTCGCAAAGGCGCGCGACCAGATCTCGAACGCCGAGGTCGAGGACCAGATGTTCGAGAGCCGCCTCAAGCAGATCGAGGATGGCGTCAGGACGGCCACGGAGGCGCTCGACGGGCGCAGGGCCGACGCGAGGCGCCTGGAGGACGAGCTCGCCCGCGCCCGCGAGGCCGAGGACGCGGCCGTCGCCAAGATCCGCGACCGCAAGGACGCCGTGTCCCGCGCGCGCTCGGAGGAGGGCGACGCCCGCGGCAGGCTCTCCTCGTCCAAGGCGACGCTGAGGGCGCTCGAGGCAGTCGAGGCCCAGACGGAGAACGCGAGCAAGCTCGTGGCGGCGCTCTCAAAGCGCCAGGCTGACGCCATCGAGTGCCGCGTGGCGGACCTCTTCGAGGCGCCGCAGGAGCTCGAGGGCATCGTCGAGGCGCTCCTGGGCGAGGACGTCCTCGCACTCGTGGCAAGGGATGCCGACGGCGTCGCGACCCTCGTGGAGGCGGCGCTCAAGTCGGGCGAGAAGGGCAGGGCCACGGTCGCCGCGCTGTCCGAGGGTGGCGCTTCTCGCCCCGTCGATGCCCCCGGCAGGGGCATCGTGGACGAGCTCGCCGTGCGTGAGGACGCGCGGGGCCTCGTGGACGCGCTCCTGGGCGACGTTCGCGTGGTGGACGACGTCCGTGCGGCGCTCGACGCGCACGGGAAGGC
>NZ_JBJEHW010000128.1:0-2627 GCF_051876455.1 Parafannyhessea sp. | reverse complement strand
GACAAGTCGAAGTACAACGACCTCACGAAGCAGCTGCAGACCGACACCGACAAGGCCAGCGAGTGCCAGGCGAAAGTCGACAGCGCCAAGTCCGCCCTCGACTCCGCCAACCAGAACCTGACCACCCTGAAGCAGACCTCCGACAAGGCCGCGGCACAGGAGCAGAAGCTCACCGTGACCGCGCCCTTCTCGGGCACCGTCAGCAACGTCAGCGACTCCGCCACGCAGGGCGGCGCAGTCACCAGCGCCACGCAGCTGTGCACCGTGTCCGACACCTCCGAGCTCATCCTGGTCATGAGCGTCCCCGCCAACCAGATAAACCAAGTGACCGAGGAGCGTGAGGTGCGCCTGAGCTTCCCGGACAACCCCGACGTGCAAGCCACCGGCAAGATAACGAAAATCGGCAGCAACGCCACGCAGAACGGCACCGAGGCCACCTACCCCGTGACCATCACCATCGAGGACCCCGACAGCTCGCTGACCACGGGCACCGCGGTGAACGCCTCCATCGTGCTGCAATCGATTCCCAACAGCCTGATCGTGCCCATCGAGGCGGTGCAGAAGAACTCCGATGGAAGCACGTACCTGGACGTCCTGCTGGACCCCTCGCGCGGCATCGACACGAAGGTGGAGGTCACGGTCAAGGCCACATCTTCCACGCAGGCCGCCGTGGAGTCCCCCAACATCCAGTCCGACACGAAGGTCATCATTCCCTCCAGCTCGGACGACTCCAGCTCGGACTCCAGCAAGACGTCAAGCGACGACTCCAGCTCCACGACCGGCGACGCGTCGACCGACGCCAGCGCCTCGACCGACGCCAGCGCCTCGACCGACGCCAGCGCCTCCACCTCCACCAGCGAGTAGCTGGCAAGAAGAACAAACCGCTTCGAGCCATCGCGGCCAGAGGCATCAAAAGGGCGACCACCTCGTTTGGGGTGGCCGCCCTTCTTGTGCCATGGCGCTTGCTCTCTGCGCCTCCAGCCTCAGCCTCTAGCCTCAGCCTCCAGCCTCTAGCCTCTAGCCTCCAGCCTCTAGCTAATACAACCCCCGGTGGAGCAGCCACCCGACGCGGAGTGCAGCCTCTCGACGCGAAGAGTAGCTGCCCGCCGCGAGGCACAACCGCCCGACGCAGCCTCCAACCTTCGCACAAAGGAGGGCGACCGCCCCATCGGAGCGGCCGCCCTCTACTTAGCGAAGTCTTGATGTCGTAAGGGGCACCTTCAGGGACGCCTTCGTCGGACCCCCCATCTCCTACCCCAGCGACACCGTGTAGGCGCCAGCGGACTCGTCGTAGGTCAGGTCGGACAAGGTGGAGTCCAGGTAGCTCTTGACGTACGTCGGGGTCAGGTACGTGTCCCAGCCCTTCTGGGCCAGCTGCTGCGTGTAGTCCGATAGCTTGTACACGCCGTAGGAGGTGCCGTTGGCCCGGTGCGTGACGACGGGTACCAGTGAGGCGGCGGCGACGGAGCACGTGCCGTCGGTGTCCTTGTGCAGCGTCACCTTCGCGATGCCGCCGATGAGCGCTGCGGTGCTCTTCGACGCGCTGACGTAGTTGCCCACCGAGTAGTAGCACACGGTCTTGTGGCCGCTGGAGTTCGTGATGACCTCCACGGGCTGCACCACGTGCGGGTGGTCGCCGATGACCACGTCCACGCCCTCGTCGGCAAACAGCTGGGCGTAGGTGGACTGCTCGCTGGAGATCTCGGTGCTGTACTCGGTCCCCCAGTGCGGGCAGGCCACAATCATGTCGGCCCCCGCGTCCTTTGCCGCCTGGACGTCGGCCTTCACCTTGTCCTCGCTCAGCGTGGCCACGTAGGACGAGTCGGTCGACTTGCTGACCGTGGTGTCGGTGCCATACGTGTAGTTCAGGATAGCGACCTTGAAGCCGTCCTTCTCGTATATGTAGACGTTGCTCACGCGGTCGGTGCCGGCGGTGCCCTCGGGATCGGCCACGCCCAGCACCTGTAGGTTGGGCTCGTTCTTTGCCCAGTTGGTCAGCTCGTCGTGCAGGCCGTCGTAGCCCAGGTCCAGGGCGTAGTTGCTGGCCTTCAGCACCACGTCGATGCCGGCGTTGGCCTCGGCCGTGGCCAGTGTGTCGGGCGCGTTGTAGGGCACGCCGCTGCCATAGCCGTACGTCTGGCCCGCGATCGCGGACTCCTGGTCCACCAACGCCACGTCGGCCGAGCTGATGTCGGAAGACGTGTCGGAGAACAGGCTCGAGAAGTCGTAGGTCCCCGACGTGGTCTGGGCGGCGGTGATTACCGTGCTCTGCGTCACCATGTCGCCCACCATGGACAGGTTGATATCGACAGCAGAGGCCTGCGTGGTCGAGCCGTCGGACGAGTCGTTCTGGTCGCTGGCCTGCTCCTCCTCCTGCACGATCTCGTTGTGCAGCGGGCTCGTGGCTCCGGGAAGCAGCGTCGGAATCACGCCCGCCAGGTACACCACCAGGCCGGCGGCAACCGCAATGCCAGCGACTACCATGAACAGGGTGGGCAGGAACTCGTCGTGGTGCTCCCGGCGGTAGTGCTGCGCCGCGTTCGCGCGGGAGTACTCGGCCACCGAGCTCTCGACGCGCTCCTCCTCGATGTCGCGGCGCTCCTCCTCGTCCTCGTAGGGCTCGTAGA
>NZ_JBJEHW010000127.1:0-12657 GCF_051876455.1 Parafannyhessea sp. | reverse complement strand
CAGCACGACGTCATGTACGCCATCAACCAGGTGCTCATCCCCGCCCTCGACGAGGTGGGCGTCCGCTTCGAGAAGGGCACGTTCTTCCTGCCGCAGCTCATGGCCTCGGCCGAGGCCGCAAAGGCCGGCTTCAACACCATCCGCGAGGCCAACGCCGCCTCGGGCACGGAGGTCGCCTCCAAGGGCCAGGTCGCCATCTGCACGGTCAAGGGCGACATCCACGACATCGGCAAGAACATCGTCAAGATGCTGCTGGAGAACTACGGCTACGACGTGCTCGACCTCGGGCGCGACGTCGACCCCCAGGTCTTTGTGGACGCCGTCGTGGAGCACCACGTCAGGCTTGCCGGCCTCTCCGCGCTGATGACCGCGACCGTCCCCGCCATGCAGGACACGATCGAGCTCCTGCGCAAGCAGGCTCCCTGGTGCAAGGTCATGGTGGGCGGCGCCGTCCTCAACCCCGAGTACGCCAAGATGGTCGGCGCGGACTACTACGCCAAGGACGCGGCCGAGTCCGCCAAGATCGCGGCGGAGGTCCTGGGCAAGTAGTGCCACGACCACGGCCGCCCGTTCGACACCCACATCGCCTGTCGAGAAGAACGCCCGCACCGGCTCCAAACCGGTGCGGGCGTTCCGCGTCCTCGTTCTTCTCGCCCGAAGGCGTTTCCTTGCGCTTCCCTTGCCCGGGCTGGCGGGCCGTCGCTACGCCTGGAACGTGTCGCGGCCGAAGGCGTCCTTCCAGGCCTGCGTGAACTCGTCGACCGCAATCTGGGTCCCCGGGTGGTCGAGCATGGCGCGCACGACGTCCGGCGCCACGGTCACCGCACCGACGCCCGCGAGCATGAGCTCGTGCACCTGGTTGCCGTTCTTGAAGGAGGCCGCGCAGATCTTGCTGTCCAGGCCGTTGACGTCGAGCATCTGCTGGAGCTCGCGCACCCACTGGACGCCGTCGCCGTAGTTGCACATGCGGTTCACGTACGGGGCAAGGTAGTCGGCGCCGTTCATGGCCGCAAAGAACGCCTGGTCGGGAGAGTAAATCGCCGTCGCCAGGACGTTGAGGCCCTCGCGCTTGGCCTGCTTGATGGCGCGCAGGCCGTCGTTGGTGACGGGGATCTTCACGTACATGTTCTGCGGGCGCAGCGCGCAGATGGTGCGGGCGTCCTTCAGGATCCCCTCGTAGTCGGTCGCGACCGTCTGCATGAAGAGCTTCTGGCTCGGGTCGAGGACGGCGTCCATCTCTGCGAGGACCTGCTCGGGGGTCTTGCCGCTGCGCGTGATGATCGTCGGGTTCGTCGTGACGCCCGCGATGGTCATGATCTCCGAGAGCTCGCGAACCTGCTCGGCGTCGGCCGTGTCCAGAATGAATTCCATGATGCTTTCCCTTCCCATTGACTTCCATTGCCTGGAAACTTATAGGTGCCTATTGATGCGGAACTTGGTGCAGGGCCATCACTCGCCGTGGACCACGACGCGGAGCCCCGCCTCCTCGCATGCGGCGACCACGTCGTCCACGCCCTTCTCCCCCAGCTGGGGCACGCCGCGGAGGCCGTAGTCCATCCCCATGGCGTCGTACTTGGACTCCCCCATCTGGTGGAAGGGGAGCACGTCGACCCGCTCGATCCCCAGCTCGCGCATGCGCCCGACGTTCGCGCGCACGTTGTCGCTGCCGTCCGTGAAGCCCGGGATGACGGGCATGCGCGCCACCACGCGCGCGCCCATGGACAGGAGCCTGCGGAGGTTGTCGTCGCGCAGCCGCGGGTCGATGCCCGTCACGCGCAGGCTCTCCTCCCGGTCCGCGATCTTGAAGTCCACGAGGAACGTGTTGGTGACCGCCGCGAGCGTCGCGAGGTCTCGGACCGGCAGCGCGAGGGTCGTCTCGAGCGCGGTGTTCAGCCCCGCCCTCCTGCACGCGGCAAGGAACTCGAGCACGAACGCCTGGTTGGGGCCGGCGAGGCACTCCCCGCCGGATACCGTCACGCCGCCGTTGCTCTCCTCGTAGAACACGCGGTCGCGAAGGACCACCTTGAGCAGCGCCTCGACGTCGGCCGGCTTTCCCAGCAGTTCCTTGGCGCCCGTGGGGCACTCCGCCGGGGTCCTGGGGCAACTCGCGGCACCGCTGGCGTCCGGCGGCATCGAGCAGTGGATGCACTGCGACGCGTGCCAGGCCACCTGCGGCGAGAAGGACAGGTTCTCAGGGTTGCAGCACCACGGGCACCTGAACGGGCAGCCCTTGAGGAACACCACCGTCCTGATCCCGCCCCCGTCGTGGATCGAGAAGCGCTGGACGTTGGTGTACAGCGCGCCCGCCGGGCTAGAGGACGTTTTCGGTGCGGTTGATGATGTCATCCTGCACACCCTTCGCGAGCTCGACGAACATGGCGGAGTACCCCGCGACGCGCACGATCAGGTCCTGGTGACGCTCGGGGTGGGCCTGCGCGTCCAGCAGCGTGGCACGGTCGACCACGTTGAACTGGATGTGCTGGATGCCCAGGCGCGAGAAGGACCTGAGGTAGGCGGAGAGCTTCCTGATGCCGCCCTCCCCGGCAAGCGTCGAGGGCGAGAACTTCACGTTGAGCAGCGAGCCGTTGGAGTCCAGCACGTTGTCCAGCTTGCCCACGCTCGCGAGGCTGGCGGTGGGGCCGTTCTTGTCGCGACCGACCATGGGCGAGAGGCCGCCGTCGGCGAGCTGCTCGCCCGCGCGG
This sequence comes from Parafannyhessea sp., assembly GCF_051876455.1. Lineage (NCBI taxonomy): Bacteria > Bacillati > Actinomycetota > Coriobacteriia > Coriobacteriales > Atopobiaceae > Parafannyhessea > Parafannyhessea sp. Next base: position 9,955 of record NZ_JBJEHW010000127.1, on the reverse strand, counting down.
CGCCCGTCCGGCGTGGCGCCGACCGCGCGGCCCAGCGGGATGTGCGCGCTCACGGTGTAGGAGCCGGGCTGGAAGTGCCCGCCGCGGGGATTCTCGTACTTCTCGACCTGCTCGCCGTAGAAGCGGAGGAAGTCCGCGGAGAGGTTGTCGACCTCGTCCACGTCGTTTCCGTACTTGGGGTAGCGGTTGACGAAGCGCTGGCGCCAGAGCTCGTCGCCCTCGCCCTGCCAGTCGCGCTCGAGCATCGCCAGCAGCTCGGGGTAGGAGATGCTCTTCTCCTCGAAGACGGCCTTCCGCATGACCTCGAGGGAATCCGCGAGGTTCGCGGTGCCGACGCCCTGCACGCCGGACGGGTTGTAGCGCGCGCCGCCCTGCGTGATGTCGAGGCCCTTCTGCAGCGAGTCGTGCACGAACACGGAGAGCAGCGGGGTGGGGGCCATCGCCCTGTGCGCGAGGTCGCACACGTTGCAGCCCTTTGCCATGAGGGCGATATAGCGCGACATGACCTCGCGGATCCCCTGCTCGAGCCCCTCGAAGCTGGCGAATCCCTCGGGATGCTCGCGCAGGCAGATCTCGAAGCACTTGAGGATGTTGAACATCGAGATGTCGTGCAGGCCGTACATGCGCCCCGGGATCGACAGCTCGACGCAGCCGACCACGGCGTAGTCGCGGGCGTCCTCGACGGAGATGCCGCGGCGCACGAACGCCTCGACGTTCACCTCGTCGTTGAAGCACTGCGGGATGCCGTCGCCGAGACGGATGATCCGGCATGCCGTGTCGAGGAGCCTGTCGGGAGTGCCCGCGTGGATGCGAAGCGACAGGTTGGGCTGCGGCAGGCGCGTGTCCTGCTGGAGGTCGAGCAGCAGGCAGCTCAGGTCGTTGGAGGCGTCCTCGCCCTTCTCGTCCACACCGCCCACGACCAGGTTGTAGCCGGTCGGGAAGCCGCCGAAGAACTCGGCGCTCGCCGTGGAGCGAAGGAACACCACCGTGTTGCACTTGAGGTAGAAGCACTGCAGCAGCTCGCGAATCTGCGCGTCCGAGGCACCGTTCTTGAGGGAGGCCTGGTAGTAGGGCCAGAGGTACTGGTCCATGCGGCCGAGCGAGATGGAGCTCGCGTTGGACTCGTGCTGCAGGACGAGCGAGAGCAGCCAGGTGAGCTGCAGCGCGTCGTACAGGTCGCGCGCCGGCTCCGTGGCGACGTGCGAGAGGACCTCGGCCATCTTGAGCAGCTCGCGTCCGCGCTCCGACTCCTCGCCCACCTGTGCAGCGCGCTCGCGCACGATCGCCTCGTACCTGCGGACGTAGGCGATGGCCGCCGTCACGCAGATGACGGCCGCCTGGTAGAACTCGTTGTCGGGCTGTGCATCGAGGCGCGCCTGGCAGTCATTCAGGATCTTGCCGAAGCCAAGCTCCAGAGCCATCTTGTAGTCGGGGATGATGTGGCCCTGCCCCTTGTCCGTCTGCGCGACCGCGAAGACCTTGTCCGCCTCGGCCGCCTTCACGTCCTCCGGGCAATGCGACGTGTACCAGTCGTTGAGCGAGTGGCCCTTCCAGTACGGGTAGAGGACCTCGCGGTAATACTGCTTGTCCTCCTCCGACATCTCGAAGGTGTCCTGGGGCCTCGTGGGGAACTTGTCCAGCTCGTCCAGGATCCAGTACGGGCTCATCTCGGGGGAAACGACTCCGGCCCTCGGGGTGGCGGTACGATTGCCGACAAGCAGGTCGTAGTCGTCAAGCACGATCTTGTGGTTCTCCAGGATGTGACGGAGCGCCTTTGCCCTGCGCAGCGTCACGGGCTCGCCCTCGGTCTGCTGGTAGCTCTGCGTGATGAGCGTCGCGCGCTCGAGATCCACCTGGCGGGGCCGTGCGAAGAGACCCTCCTTGATGTGCCGGGTGCGTTCGGTAAGCATTCCCTCTCCCCTTCCCCGTCGGCGGTAACGGTTCTTGACCGTTTGAAGCTCAATTCAGTCAGAAACCACGATTTCGGCTTCCGTTATTTATCAATATATACTGTTTGTTATTGTTTGCAATCTCGAATTACAATAGGTCACAAGGAATCACCCGATATCACCATGCAAGTCGGAGCAGAATCCGTCTCGGAAATACCAATCGGTCACGTCGTGCGAGGTGCGAAATGTCTATGTTCAGGAACGAGAGACACGAGAAGATCCTCGAACTCGTTGCGAGCGATGGCAGAGTTGCGACATCGGACCTCGCCAAGAGGTTCAACGTGAGCGAGGAGTCCATCAGGAAGGACCTCCAGCAGCTCGATGCAGACGGCCAGCTTCACAGGGTGTATGGCGGGGCCGTGCCCGTGGCGCAAAAGACCTCCCATGTCGTGCTCTCTCGCGTGGACGAGCATCGGGAACAGAAGCAGCAGGTCGCCCGGAAGGCGTTCGACCTCATCCAGGACGACATGACGGTCTTCCTGGACATCTCCACGACCAACCTGTTCCTCGCGGACCTCATTGCCCAGAGCAGCCTCCGCTGCATAGTCGTCTCGAACATGCTCGACATCGTGAGGCGTGCCGCAGAGGGCGGGAACGTGGAGGTGCAATGCCCTGGTGGCCGCATGAACCTCGAGCTCAACGGCCTCGTGGGGGCCACCTGCGCGCAGGCGCTGAGTCGGGTTCACCCAGACCTTGCGTTCCTGGGCACCCTGGAGGTGAACGTCGGAGACGACCGGGTGTCCACCTTCGACAGCGAGGACGGCGCCATCAAGCAGACGGTCCTCGAGACCAGCGAGCGAAGCTATGTGGTTGCGGACTCGTCCAAGTTCACCGCGCGCGGCAGCTACAGCTATGCCAGGTTGACCGACTTCACGGGCCTCATTACGGATGAGAAGGACGAGGTCCATCGCGAGCGCGCGAGGCGACTCGGCATGGAGGTTATCTAGGGCCCCAACAAGAGCGACCGCAGGACAGGCGATATTCCCACCAAGTCCGTACGCTCTTCTCCTCAATCAAGTCTGTAGTATGCCTAGCCCTTCAGCCGCAGCTTGGCGCGGATGATGCGCGTGACGGACTCGTCGATGCGGTCCTCCGTGATGGTGCCGGCCTTGATCGCATCGAGCACACCCTGGTAGCTCTTCCGCAGCTCGGGCGTCATGAGCAGCATGTCCGCGCCGGCCTGGATCGCCACCACGCCGAGCTCGGCGGCGGTGTGCAGGCCGTTCACCGCGCCCATCTCGAGCGAGTCCGTGATGATGATTCCGTCGAAGCCGAGCTCCGTGCGCAGCACGTCCGTCACGATCTTCTTTGAGAGCGAGGCCGGCTCGTCCGTACCCGTCACGTTTGGGCAGCTCATGTGGCCGACCATCACCATGGGCACACCCGCGGCGATCGCCCTCCGGAACGGCACGAGCTCCTCCTGGCGCATCTGGTCGAGCGTCTTGGCGGTGGTGATGGTCTCGGTCTCCGAGTCACCCTCCGCGCCGCCGATGCCCGGGAAGTGCTTGGCGCAGCACATGATGCCGCCGGCCTCGAAGCCCCTTACTGCAGACTCGACCATTGGTGCCACCACGTCCGTCGTCTTGCCAAAGGAGCGCTTGGCCATGGTCTGGCTCGTACCGTTGACGATGTCAGCGTCCGGCGCAAAGTCGACGTTGAAGCCCAGCGGCACCAGGTAGCCTGCGATCCTCTTGCTCACGTCGTAGGCGTTCTGGGCGTTGCCCGTCGCGCCCACGTCGCACATGTTGCCGACGTTCGCGATGGACGGGAAGCCCTTGTTGCCGCCGATGCGGCTGACCGTCCCGCCCTCCTCGTCCACGGACATGAGGAGCGGCAGGCCCACCTCGTCCTCGGAAATACTTGTCGAGGCCGAGAGCAGCTGCTTTGTCTGGCTCTCGCCCAGCAGGTTCTGCGCAAAGTAGCACATGCCACCCACGGGAATCTTGGCGAACGCCTTCCTCGTGGTATCCCCCGCCGCGGTGACCTGGCCCACGCCCGTGAGCGCCTCCGGCTTGGGGAAGAACATCTGGGCGACCTTCTGCTCGAGCGTGAGGGAGGCGACCTTCTTGGCGACCTGGGCCTCGAGGTCGTCCGCTGCTGATGACGTCGTGGTGCCCTTTGCGCTGGCTGCCGAGCCGCTGCTGGAGCCGTCGTCCTTCTCGCCCTTGGAGCCTCCCGAACAGCCCATGACGCCACACGAGAGCGCAACGCCCACGGCAACGCCGCCGATGGTCAGCGCGGCGCGGCGGGTCATGCTTGCGCCTGGCGCCGCGTGACGAGGTGTCTTGTCGCTATCTGCCATGGCCGTCCGATCGCAACGGAGGCATTCGCCGTCATACGAACGCCTTAAGGATACCGTCTGAGGTAGCCGCACGTTACGCAATTCAAGGGCACCCCCACCGGATGGCGAGGGTGCCCCTGCGCTTGCGATCTGCCCGTTATTGCATCTGGCCGGCGGCCACGGGCAGGGCGAGAAGGCCTTCTCGCCCGCCTGAGGCGTCGCCTTGCGTGCGCCTTAGAAGTCCGCGTTGCCCACGGTGCGGGGGTGCGGCAGCACGTCGCGGATGTTGTCCACGCCCGTGAGGTACATGACCAGGCGCTCGAAGCCCAGGCCAAAGCCCGCGTGGTGGCAGCTGCCGTAGCGACGCAGGTCGAGGTAGTACTTGTACTGGTCCTTGTCCATCCCCAGCTCCTCGATGCGGCGCTCCAGCACGTCGAGGCGCTCCTCGCGCTGAGAGCCGCCGATGATCTCGCCGATGCCGGGAACCAGGCAGTCGGCCGCGGCGACCGTCTTGCCGTCGTCGTTCTGGCGCATGTAGAACGCCTTGATGTCCTTGGGGTAGTCCGTCACGAACGTGGGCTTCTTGAAGTGCTGCTCCGTGAGGTAGCGCTCGTGCTCGGTCTGCAGGTCGATGCCCCACTTGACGGGATACTCGAACTTGTGGCCGGCGGCCTGCGCCTCCTCCAGGATCTTGACGGCGTCGGTGTAGGACACGCGCGCGAAGTCGCTGCTCGCCACGTGCGCGAGGCGCTCCTTCAGGCCCTTGTCGACCCACTTGTTGAAGAAGTCCAGCTCGTCGGGGCAGTGCTCCGTCACGTAGTTGATTACGTACTTGAGCATCTGCTCGGACACGTCCATCTCGCCCTCGAGGTCGCAGAACGCCATCTCGGGCTCGACCATCCAGAACTCCGCCGCGTGGCGACGCGTGTTGGAGTCCTCGGCGCGGAACGTGGGGCCAAACGTGTAGACGTCGCCGAAGCTCATGGCAAAGTTCTCGGCTTGGAGCTGGCCGGACACGGTCAGGTTGGTCTGCTTGCCAAAGAAGTCCTTGCTGTAGTCCACCTTGCCGTCGGGCGTGAGCGGCGGGTTGGCCGGGTCGATCGTGGTGACGCGGAACATCTCGCCCGCGCCCTCGGCGTCGGACGCCGTGATGATGGGCGTGTTGACGTAGACGAAGCCGCGCTCCTGGAAGAAGCGGTGGATGGCGAAGGCCGCCACGCTGCGCACGCGGAAGACCGCGCGGAACAGGTTGGTGCGGCTGCGCAGGTGCTGCTGCGTGCGCAGGAACTCGCGGGTCTGGCGCTTCTTCTGCATGGGGTAGTCCGGCTGCGCGGCGCCCTCGACCGTGATGGTCTGGGCCTGCAGCTCGAAGGGCTGCGGGCGGTCCGGCGTGAGCGCGAGCGTGCCCCTGATGATGAGCGCGGAGCCCACGGTAAGGGCCGCGACCTCCTCGTAGTTGGCGAGCTTCTCGCGGTTCATGACGACCTGCAGGTCCTTGAAGCAGCTGCCGTCGTTGAGCACCACGAAGCCGAAGTTCTTCATGTCACGGATGGAGCGGACCCAGCCGGCCACGGTGACCTCCTGGCCGCCAAACTCCTCCATGCGCGCGTAGAGCTGCGCGATCCTTGTGCGATCCATCAGCGGGATCCCCCTTTGGTCTGCGTGGCGTCGCCGGGCGAGAAGAACGGCCTTCTCCCCTGCCGGGGCATGCCGGTTGGGACATGCCGGGCCGACGCCAAGGCGCGAGTTATGCAACCACGTAACCATATCGCAAAACTGGGCCCCTTGTCGCGCGGACGGGCGCGGATGGGTGTGCTAGCGTGGGCGCGGGAAGACAACGGAAAGGACGTGGCCATGGAGAGCGTGAGGCTGGCAAACGGCACGATGATGCCCCAGGTGGGGTTCGGGACGTTCAAGATCCCGCGGGAGGACACGCAGCGGGCGGTGGAGCAGGCCCTTGAACTGGGGTATCGCCACATCGACGGCGCGGCCGCCTACCTCAACGAGCGCGAGGTGGGCGACGCCCTGCGCGCCACGGGCATGGCGGGCAAGGTGTTTGTGACCACGAAGCTCCGCAACTGCGACCAGGGCTACGACCAGGCGCTTCGCGCGTTTGAGGCGTCCCGCGAGCGCCTGGGGCTCGACGTGGTTGACCTGTACCTCATCCACTGGCCGTGCCCCGCGCGTGACAGCTACGTGGAGACCTGGCGCGCGCTCGCGCGGCTGCGCGACGAGGGTGCCGTGCGCGAGATCGGCGTCTCCAACTTCCTGGTGGAGCACCTTGAGCGCCTGGTGCGCGAGACGGGCGTGACGCCCACCGTGGACCAGATCGAGGCACACCCGCGCTTCTGGCAGCCGGACGTGAGCGCCTGGTGCAAGGCCCACGGCGTCGTGGTGGAGGCCTACCAGCCGCTCGGCCGCGGCCGCGACATCGAATCCGCGCCCGTGCAGGCGGCCGCCGAGGCCCACGGCGTCACGTGCGCGCAGGTGGTCCTGCGCTGGCACGTGCAGTCCGGCCGCGTCGTGATCCCCAAGTCCGTGCACGAGGAGCGCATGCGCCAGAACCTCGACCTGTTTGGCTTCAGCCTCACGGACGCCGAGATGGCCTCCATTTCCGCCCTGCACGGCGACGCCAACCGCCTGAGCGGCGACCCGCGCACGTTTGAGAGCCCGCAGGACGAGGCGGACATGCGCGCCCGCACCGCGCGCTAGCGGCGCATCTAGCGAGAAGGACGGCGGCCGCGCCTGGGATGACCTCCCGAGCGCGGCCGCGGTCTTCTCGCACGTATCTGCCACCGGGCAGAGGCTAGGCGAGCTCGGTCTCCGGGTGGTCCTTGGTGAGGAAGTCCTTGTTGGTGACCGTCGCGCCCAGGATCTGCTCGCACTTCTCTGCCAGCTCGTCGATGGCCGCGTGGAGGTCAGCCGAGCGCTCCGGCATCACGTTCTCCATGATGAACATGCAGTGCGGCGTGGCGTCGCTCACCTCCGTGCGCTGGCCGTCGCGCCAGTTCCAGCAGCGGCAGACGGCGCCCGCGTCGTCCAGGTAGGCTATCTCGCCGGGCAGGGTCGGGTCGCTCTCCTCCTCGCCGATGGGCAGGAAGTAGTCGCCGCCCTCGGTCTTGGCCAGGCGGAACGTGCCCTCGATGGCATCGATGTTCTCCGCGCCGATGGGCAGCGCGTACTTGAGCGAGATGGCGTTGCTGATGTCCACGCTCGGCACGATGTGCCCCACGGGGTTGTCCTTCATCACGCGCTTGAGCAGGTTCTCCACGGAGCAGCGCGCGCCCTTCTTGGTCTTGAACTTGCGGTAGGCCTCACGCCAGACGGCCACCACGGCGTTCTGACTGATGGTGCTGCTCGTGAGCCACTCCTCCGCCTTGGCGTTGGCGCGGTCGAGGAACCTTTCGGCTGCCTTCACGTTCTCCTCGCTGATCTGGTCCGTCGGCCTGATGCCATCCACGCACAGCACGCCGATCTCCACCTCGGGAAAGACCTCCCAGAACGAGTCCTCCACAACGAACCTCTTGCCCATGACGCTCCAATCGCCGGCGCGGCGGCCACCACGGCGCCACGCTCTTCTCCTTGGCTCATATCTATACCATACTTTGGAATATTTTGCGGCTCAATTCTGCGTGTACTCCCAATCTTTCAAATCTTTTGCCACTGATTATGCATTCCAAATTGCATAAACGCCGGGTGAGAAAATCGCGCGGCCCCAGCTTGCGCGGCCACCTGGCCCCGTGGCGCGCGCATGGTTTTGGCCCGTCGGGGCGAATGCCTGCATAGCCGCGGAAGGCGGGCCACCACCCCGCGAGGGCGCCGTTGCAGAATGGAAACGCGAGGGCGCCGCACCAGCCGCACACGGCTAGAATGGAGCATACGGCGCCGTCCGACGGCGCAGGTCACAGTCGCGCTGGGCGCCCGCGTGGCGGCGGCGCGCGGATGCGGAGGTAGCTATGGCAGACGGCTCCACGGATACGCAAGACGGCACTGTTGACCAGGCGTTTCGCGTCGAGCACGACTCCATGGGAGAGGTGCGGGTCCCCGCGGACGCGCTCTGGGGCGCCCAGACGCAGCGCTCGTACCAGAACTTCCGCATCGGGACGGAGACCATGCCCCGCGGCATCGTACGCGCCTTCGCCATCCTCAAGAAGGCCGCGGCGCAGGCAAACGCGCAGCTCGGGACCCTCGACCCCACCGTCGCCTCGCTCATAGAGGAGGCCGCTGACGAGGTCCTGGCCGGCCAGCACGACGGCGAGTTCCCGCTCAAGGTGTGGCAGACGGGCTCCGGCACGCAGTCCAACATGAACGTGAACGAGGTCCTGGCCAACCGCGCCAACCAGCTCGCGGCCGAGAGGGGCATCGCCCTTGCCAGCCCCGTGCACCCCAACGACTCCGTCAACCGCTCGCAGTCCTCAAACGACACCTTCCCCACTGCCATGCACGTGGCGGCGGTGCTGGCCGTGCGCCAGGAGCTCGAGCCCGCGGTTGAGCGGCTCATCGCCACGTTCGAGCGGCTCGAGGCCGAGAACGCCGGCGTGGTAAAAAGCGGACGCACGCACCTGCAGGACGCGGTCCCCATCGCCTTCAGCCAGGAGATCTCGGGCTGGCGCGGCATGCTCCAGACGTCGCTCGAGCAGCTCGACGCGAGCCTGCCCATGCTGCGGCGCCTCGCGCTGGGCGGTACGGCCGTGGGCACGGGGCTCAACGCTCCGGACGGCTTCGACACGCTGGTGGCGGAGCGCATCGCGGCCCTCACGGGCGAGCCGTTTAAGACGGACCCCAACAAGTTCCACGCGCTCACCAGCAAGGACGCCATGGTCTTCTCGCACGGCGCCGTGAAGGCGCTGGCCGCGAACATGATGAAGATCGCGAACGACGTGCGCTGGCTGGCATCCGGACCGCGCCTGGGCCTGGGCGAGATCACGATCCCGGCCAACGAGCCCGGCAGCTCCATCATGCCCGGCAAGGTGAACCCCACGCAGTGCGAGGCCGTCACGATGGTGGCCGTGCAGGTGATGGGAAACGACGCCGCGATCGGCTTCGCGGCGAGCCAGGGCAACTTCGAGCTCAACGTGTTCATGCCGGTCATCGCGTACAACTACCTGCAGAGCGTCCGGCTGCTTGCCAACGCGATCGACTCGTTCAACAGGAACTGCGCGGTGGGCATCAAGGCCAACCGCGAAAAGATGTCCCACAACCTGCACAACTCGCTTATGCTCGTAACGTGCCTCAACCCCTACATCGGCTACGAGCGCGCTGCCAAGGTTGCGCACAAGGCGTTTGACGAGGGATGCAGCCTCCGCGAGGCCTGCGTTTCCCTCGGTTACATGACGGAGGAGAAGTTCGACCAGGTTTTCAAGCCAGAGGAGATGGTCTAGCAACATGGACGAGACAAGCGCAAAGAGCCTCAAGCTCCACGAGGAGCTCCAGGGAAAGATCGAGGTCGTTTCTCGCGCAAAGGCCGAGACGAACGAGGACCTCGCGCTCCTGTACACGCCCGGCGTCGCAGAGCCCTGCCGCCAGATCCAGAAGGACTACAGCAAGTCCTGGGAGCTGACGCGCCGTGCCCACCTGGTGGCCGTCATCACCGACAGCACCGCCGTCCTGGGCCTTGGCGACATCGGCGCCGCGGCCGGCATGCCGGTCATGGAGGGCAAGTGCCTGCTCTTCAAGGAGTTCGGCGACGTCGACGCCTTCCCCATCTGCGTCGACACGCATGACA
>NZ_JBJEHW010000126.1:0-2684 GCF_051876455.1 Parafannyhessea sp. | reverse complement strand
GCAGCGCGGCCTTCACGAACCGCGTCGACGTCTTCATGGGCATGATGGTTTCCTTCCTGATAGCTTTGCTTCCCGCTTACCGGCGCAGGTGCAACACCCGCGCATTACCGCAGTTAGATTGCGTGTTTGGGAACATGACGTCCCAACCCCGGCACGCGCGCCGCGCGCGCAAGCGAGCCATGAGCGCACGCGGCATGCCGATGGGACCAATACTCACGGGGCGAGAAGGACGCACCGTCCTTCTCGCCCGCGTTGTCTGTGTGACGGGCCAACGCGCCCGCACCTTCCTACCTGTGGATGTACTCCCCCGCCTGGTAGCGCGGCGGGATGACGGGCACCTCGATCCAGGAGGCGTGCTCCCCGCCCGTGTGCACGTTGTGCGTGCCGTGGTTGTCCGTGTCCCAGGACAGCGGCTCGAACCAGCCGTCGCGGATGTACCTTCCGGATATCTGCACGCGGAAGCGCTCGCCCTTGTGGTACACGCGCGAGGTGGGGACGATCGCGATGTCGACCGCGCGGACCTCGCCCTCGGCCAGCTTGTGCGTGTCCGTCATGGTGTAGACGGGCGTGTGCCTCTTGGTGAGCTTGGCGTCCACGGTCGCGCGGCTGACGCGGCACTTGCCCCAAGCGCCGGGGTGCGGCTCGTCGAGCGTGAGCCAGGGCACCCATGTGCCGTCGGCCGCGGCCTTCTGGACGTTGACGAAGAGGTCCATGTCGTCGTAGCCGTCGCAGCTCACAAACAGGTGCAGGCTCATGTAGCCCGTGACCTCCACGTCCTCGGGGAGCGTGAGGTCAAAGTCCAGCTCCTCGGTCGCCGGGTCGTAGGACGCCTTGCCCTCCGCCGCGGGCGCCTCCGTCGAGAGCGCGTAGCACACGGCGGGGTGGTCGAGCTCCACGCAGTCCTTGGGCGCGGTCGCGTCCAGGTAGAGCTTCTTGTAGACGGTGCGCTTAATCGGCCAGGCCTTCTCGGGGCGCTTCTCCTGGTAGTCCACGTCGTAGCCGTCCATCACGTCCAGACGGACGCGCGGCATCATCTCCCAGCCGTTGTGGATGCCCTTGAGGTAGCGGTCGTAGTAGTGGCGCAGCTCCTCCAGGTTCTGGGGGTTATAGGTGTCCGGCCACTCGAAGTCGCGGTGCACGCGGAGCCACTTGAGGTGGCTGCGGCAGCGGCGCCAAGCGTTGAACGAGCCCGGCAGGTGGAAGTGCGACCAGCCGGCCGTCTGGTACACGGGGACCTTGACCTTCTTGAAGTCCGCGCGCTTGTCGTTCCAGTACGCGTTCATGTCCGGGTACATCTTGGCCATGGAGACCTGGTCGTCCACGCCGTTGGGGCCCGTCACCTGCGCCGCGATGAACTTGTTGAAGCTCAGCGCGGGCACGCCGCCCTCGAAGAAGCTCTCGCGGTACAGGTCGGTCGTGCACTCCCACGGCGCGATGCACGCGAGGTGGGGCGGCTGCTCCGCGGCGATGCCCCACTGGTGCATGGCGACGCCGGAGTTGCCGCTCATGCCGACCTTGCCGTTGGACCACGGCTGCGCCGCGACCCACTCCACAAAGTCGTATCCGTCCTCGCGGTCCTGGTGCGTGAACATGTGGACCGAGCCCTCGGAGTGGCCGGCACCGCGCACGTCCACGTTGGCGACGGCGTAGCCCTGGTAGCACCAGTACAGCGGGTCGGGACTCTCGAACTTCGCGCACTTGGACACGGTCATGGGAGGCACGCCCATGATCTGCCACTCGCTCATGCCGTCGCCCGGGCGCTTCCCGAACCAAGACCACGACACGATTGTCGGGACCTTCTCCACGTCCTTGGGACGGTAGATGTCGCAGTAGATCCTGGTGCCGTCGCGCAGCACGACCTCCTGGTCCTGCATGCAGATGACGCCGTCCGCGGCCTCGTAGGTGTGCGGGTTGAACGGCGGGCAGAAGCCCTGGCCCATGCGCGCCATCGGGTCGTCGGACGCGGAGAGGTCGACCTCGGCCTGGTTGTCGTTGGGCTGGCGGGCCACGCGGTACGCCGCCATGAACTCGTCCTCACCAAACTGCTCGCGGTGCAGGAAGATGTAGCCTTCGGTGTCGGGGTCCCAGTAGATGGGGCACTCGTCCTCGTCAAACTTTGCGCACTCGCCCGTCATCTGGATGAGGTCGTGCAGCTTCTTGTCCTTTACCGGCACCCACTCGGCCGGGATCCTGGGCTCTACGAACATGCGCGCCCCCTACTCGTCCAGGAGGTCGCAGACGAAGTCCGTGGCCTGGCCAAAGGTCTCGCAGCGGCGGAACTTCATGAACGGCACCTCGATGTCGAGCTCGTCCTCGAGGTAGGTGGTGAGCTGGGACACCTGGACGCTCTTGATGCCGAGGTCCGCGAACTTGGTGTCCTCGGTGAACTCCGACGGGTCCTTCCCGAACAGCTGGCTCGCGCGCTTGGTGAGCGCGTCCCACACTTCCTGACGATCCTCGTCCATGGCAATCCCCTTTCAGACGTCCTATCTGTCATGAAAGAGTCTCGCCAAAGGCACCACGGCACGACATGGCACCAAGTTCAAATACTCCGCGGGACCGCCGCGGGCCTTTTGTGCACCAGTGCAACGGGAAATCGCGCACGCGGGCGAGAAGGACGCGCGCCCTCGGCCGCGGCCCCTACGCCGCCCTCGGCGCGGGGTCATTCGTGATGCCACGCGCCA
>NZ_JBJEHW010000125.1:0-2698 GCF_051876455.1 Parafannyhessea sp. | reverse complement strand
TCGCCAAGAAGATGAAGAGCGAGCTGGAGTGGGTGCGCAGCTCCCAGAAGGCGCGCCAGGCAAAGAGCAAGGCCCGTCTCGCCGCCTACGAGCAGATGGAGGCCGAGGCGCAGCGCGTGACCAAGGTCGACTACACCGACATCCACATTCCCGTGGGCCCCAGGCTGGGCTCCAAGGTGCTGGAGGCCAAGGGGCTCTGCAAGTCGTTTGGCGACCGCGTGCTGATGCACGACCTCAGCTTCGACCTGCCCCGCAACGGCATCGTGGGCGTCATCGGCCCCAACGGCGTGGGCAAGTCCACGCTGTTCAAGATGATCGTGGGCCAGGAGCCCGTGACCTCCGGCACGCTCGAGCTGGGCGAGACCGTAAAGCTCTCGTACGTCGACCAGAACCGCGAGGGCCTCGACCCCAACAAGACGGTGTGGGAGGTCGTGAGCGACGGTAACGACTACATCACCGTCGGCAAGCAGGAGATCCCGAGCCGCGCGTACGTGAGCGCCTTCGGCTTCAAGGGCACCGACCAGCAGAAGCGCGCCGGCGTGCTGTCCGGCGGCGAGCGCAACAGGCTCAACCTGGCACTGACCCTCAAGCAGGGCGGCAACCTCGTGCTCCTGGACGAGCCCACCAACGACCTCGACACTGAGACGCTGGAGAGCCTTGAGGAGGCGCTCCTCGAGTTCCCCGGCTGCTGCGTGATCACGAGCCACGACCGCTGGTTCATGGACCGCATCTGCACGCACATCCTCGCGTGGGAGGGCACGGACGACGACCCCGGCGCGTGGCACTGGTTCGAGGGCAACTTCGAGGACTACCAGAAGGACCGCGTCAAGCGCCTCGGCCCTGACCTCTCCAAGCCGCACCGCCTGCACCGCAAGCTCACGCGCGACTAGCCGCGCCGCACGCGCTTCTTGCCCTCGGCACTGCCTGCACCGTATTCAGTTTCAGCTCGAATGGAGCCGAGCGTTCCTAGACGGACGCGGGCGAGAAGAACACCGGCATACAGGCACCTGAAAGGACCTGTCGCAGCTCAAGCGGCGGGTCCTTCTCTCATGCTTGCCATTACAAATTTTCATGTTACGGTTTACGTTTCCGTTTGCGGTCAGATTCCTTTCGGCTGGCGTTGGCTATCTTTACAGAATCTGCATGTTCATGTGATGATGCGTGCAGACATGTGGTTTGGTGCCAGGTTTCTGTCTTCTGGTGCTACAAGACAAGGGGGGCATATGAGAAGGACCCACACAAAGGGAGCGCTCGGCAGCTTCAAGCGCTTCGGCCAGGTGCTGAGCGTGACAGCCGCCATCGTGATGGCGCTGCCGACGGGTGCGCTCGCGTGCACGCAGGTCTACGTTGACAAGAGCGTGACCGACACGGGCGACACCTACGTCGGCCGCTGCGAGGACTACGCCAGCCGCCACCCGAAGGCGTTTGGAATCCAGGAGCCGCAGACCAACCCGACGTTCTCGTCGGACGAGTCCAGCTTCTCCTGGACCTATAACGGCACGACGTATCGCCACACCTACGTGCGCGACCTTCCCTCCGGTTGGGACAACCGGACCGACGCGTATGGCGAGGCTGGCACCAACAGCCAGGGCGTGAGCGTCTCCGCCACCCTGACCACCAACTACAACGACAAGATCGCCGCGGTCGACCCCTGCGGCAGCGAGGACGAGAACAACCCCTCCGGCCTCGGCGAGTACAACATCGCCGACATCGTGCTGGGTTGCGCCTCCACCGCCCGTGACGGTGTCAAGCTTCTCGGTCAGATTATTGACGAGAACGGCAGCTACGACATGAACCAGATCATCATCGCGGACTCCGCGGAGACCTGGGTCTTCATGCAGCTCTCCGGCCACCAGTGGTGCGCGGTCAACCTGAGCCAGGCCGCCCAGGGCATGGTTTCCGTCAACCCCAACATGAGCAACCTCAAGTTCGACGTGAACATCAACGACCCGATCGTGTGCCTGCACTCCGACAAGATGGTGGACGTCGCCACGCAGGCTGACTCCGCTAAGTACTTCGACGATGGCAACTTTGACGTCGCAACCTCCTACGGCACCGAGGACGGCACCGCACAGTTCACGCGCTACGCACAGGGCCGCGCCTACTACGGCAACCCCCTCGCGGCGGGTACCTACACCACGGACCTCACCTCCACCAAGGGTTGGCAGGGCGTGACTTCCATCAGCGACCCGGAGCTCTTCTTCAAGCCCTCCGGCACCGTGAGCCTCTTCCAGGCGCTGCGCTCCTGCGCCGCCCGCGGTGAGCAGACCACCGACCTCAACGCGAACAACAACTCCCGCCTGTACGCCGTCGGCAACAACCGCACGGTCGAGACGCACATGTTCCAGATCAGGAACGCAATGACCTCCGACATCGCGACCATCCAGTGGGAGGCCCTCTCCCGCGACGAGTTCAGCGTCGCCGTCCCGAGCTACTCCGCGCTGCTGACCAAGGTCGACACCACCATCTACCCCGAGATCGACAAGTGGGACGAGACCCACACCGGTGCGTCTGAGTCCAAGGACTCCGTTGACGCTGCTATGGATTCCTCCACGGACAACGGCTCGCTCGACTACGTGCTGATGGACATCAACACCCTCGCCTACAACAACCGCGCCAAGCTTGCAAAGAACACCCGTGCCTACCTGGACGCCCTGCAGAAGCAGCTCATCGCCCAGCAGACCACCGTCGACTCCGT
>NZ_JBJEHW010000124.1:0-2730 GCF_051876455.1 Parafannyhessea sp. | reverse complement strand
AAATTGCTCCTTGTTTGTAAAGTGAATGAATTCATAAACATATTGTTCGAGGCTACTATCGCGCTTGTACTCGGTTTCGGTGGCGCCGCAGTACTTGCAGCGGCCGTTCTCCCAGGTGTGCTCTAGGCGCACGTACTCCACGTTGCCCTTGGGGTTGTCGAACTGCACGACGCTGTAGTGGCCGTTGGGGAACTTGCTGCAGTAGAGGCTGCGGCGCGAGAGCAAACTGGTGAGCTCGGTCGTCGCGATGCCGAAGATCTGCTTCTTGAAGATGTGCTCCAGGCGCTCGTCCAGGTCGGGGAACTGCTCCGCCAGGCCGTCGATCAGGCGCTTGGCAATCTCGCGCAGGAACACACCCGACTTGCAGGCCGGGTCCAAAAACGTCGCGTCCGGGTCGCTCCACAGCTCGGCGGGCAGCATGTCGAGCATCTGGTTCACCAGCTCGGGCGGGGTGAAGACCTCGTCGCTGCTCAGGTTGGCGATGCAGCTGAGGACGTCGGGGTTGTAGGTGCTCTCGAACAAGCTGCTCATCGGGCATCGCCGCGCTTCGCTGCGATGCCGCGGGCGACGCGGGGGCTCGGTTGGCGGCGCGTCTCGCTGGATGTCTGTGCCATGGCGCTCATCTCCGCAGGTGTGGCTGGGTGTCTCGAACGCGTTCGTGCGGTGCGTGTGGCGTGCCTCGGGGCGACACGGCGCGCAAAAATAGACTAATAAGTCTACTTTTGGGAGACTATAGCACAACGGCTGAGGTACGTCCGTACGCGCTTCGGTGGGAATTGGTTTGGCCGCATCGATGGAGGCCAACGGCGGAACGGATGGCGCATCCCGAGCACTCCAGCCACCCTATGTTGAGAGACGTGGCCGTGGGCATATCGCCATATTTGAGGCGGCGCTAGAAACACGCCACGCAGTTGGGCATAATGGACCGTGGCAGACGAGAGGTCGTGGAGGTGCGGCGTGGACACGAGGGCGATCAGCATAGGCAACCAGAGCTTCGCGGACCTTCGCGGGGCGGGCGGCTTCTACATCGACAAGACGGACTTCATCAGGCGCTGGTGGGACTCGCTGGACGTGGTCACGCTCGTCGCGCGCCCCAGGCGCTTCGGCAAGACGCTCACCCTGAGCATGGTGGAGTGCTTCCTGTCCACGGCCTACGCCGGCAGGGCCGACCTCTTCGAGGGGCTCTCCGTCTGGGGCGATCCGCGCTTCCGGGGGCTCCAGGGGACGGTGCCCGTCGTGTCCCTGAGCTTCGCGGGGGTCAAGAAGACGACCTTCGGGGGCATGGTCTCCGAGGTGACCAGGCTGCTCAGGCTGGCGCTGCGCAAGCACGGGTACCTCCGCGAGAGCCCCGCCCTCACCCCCGCCGAGCGCGGCGAGTTCGCGCAGCTCTGCGACTCGATGGGCGAGTCCGAGGCCCCGACCTCCCTCAACGCGCTCTGCGGCCTGCTCGAGGCGCACTGGGGCGTCAAGCCCGTCGTGCTCCTCGACGAGTACGACACGCCGATGGAGCTCGCCTGGGAGCACGGCTTCTGGGACGACGCGGTGGACTTCGTGCGCGACCTCTTCAACAACACCTTCAAGACCAACGCGTCGCTGGGCCGCGCCCTCATCACGGGGCTCACCCGCGTCTCGAGGGAGTCGATCTTCTCGGACCTGAACAACCTCAAGGTGGTCACCACCACGACGCCCCTCTACGAGGACTGCTTCGGCTTCACCGAGGCCGAGGTGTTCGGGGCGATGCGCGACCGCGGCATGCCGGACACCGAGGGCGTGAAGAGGTGGTACGACGGCTTCGTCTTCGGCGGCGTGGCCGACATATACAACCCCTGGAGCATCACGAACTACCTGGACGAGGGCAGGCTCGCCCCCTACTGGGCCAACTCCGGGGGCACCGGCCTGGTGAGCCGCTGCGTGGCCCGCGGCGACGCCGGCCTCAAGGAGGACTTCCGGGCCCTGCTCGACGGCGGGGCCATCACGAAGCCCCTGGACGAGCAGGTGGTCTTCTCCCAGCTCGCCACCCGCCCCAACGCCGTGTGGAGCCTGCTGCTGGCGACCGGCTACCTCAAGGCGGTCTCCCACACCGACGGCGAGGGGGCGTCCGTGACCCTGGCGGTCACCAACCTGGAGACCATGGGGATCCTGGAGGGCCTCGTCTCGGACTGGTTCGAGCCCGCGCGCGGGGCGTGCTCCGACTTCTGCGCCGCCATGCTGGCCGGCGACCGCGAGGCCATGACGGCCTACCTGGGCGAGGTGGCGCTCGAGACGTTCGGCACCTTCGACACCGGGCGCCGCGCCGCCGAGTCCTTCTACCACGGCTTCGTCCTGGGCCTCGTCGTCGACCTGCGGGGCCGCTTCCGCGTGCGCAGCAACCGCGAGAGCGGCTACGGGCGCTACGACGTCGTGCTCGAGCCCGCCGACCCCGCGCGCGACCCCGGGGTCGTCGTCGAGTTCAAGGTGTGCCGCCGGGGCCAGTCCCTGGGGGACGCCGTCGCGGACGCCCTGGCGCAGATAGAGGGCAGGCGCTACGCCGAGGAGCTCGTCGGCCGCGGCGTGCCCGAGGGGCGCGTCCTCAGGTACGGCATCGCCTTCGAGGGCAAGGACTGCCTCGTGGGGTAGGCGCGGCCCACGTCGGCGCCCCCCGCGCGCGGCTGGCGCTGGAAACGCGCCACGCGGCCGGGCATAATGGACCGTGGCAGACGAGAGGTCGTGGAGGTGCGGCGTGGACACGAG
>NZ_JBJEHW010000123.1:0-2792 GCF_051876455.1 Parafannyhessea sp. | reverse complement strand
AGCAGGTCTGCCAGCTCGTCGGACGTGGAGCCAAAGCTGTTGTAGATGCCAAACTTCAGGCCGCGTCCAAAGTTGTTGAAGAACTTCTCGTACGACTCGCGGTCGTTGTCGCGCATGTCCTCGAGCTCGGACGTGACCTTCTTCTCCACACGGCGCGCGATGGCGCGGAGCTGCGAGTTCTGCTGCAGCGTCTCGCGCGAGATGTTGAGCGTGACGTCGGGCGAGTCCACGATGCCGCGGACGAAGTTGTAGTAGTCGGGCAGCAGGTCGGCGCACTTCTCCTGGATGAGGACGCTCGAGCTGTAGAGCGCGAGGCCCTTCTGGTAGTCCTTGCTGTAGAGGTCGAACGGCGCCACGCTCGGGATGAAGAGCAGCGCGTCGTAGCTGATGGCGCCCTCGGCGTGGAAGCTCACGGTGCGCAGCGGCTTCTCCCAGTCGTGGAACGTGGACTTGTAGAACTCGTCGTAGTCCTTCTGCTCAACGTCGGACTTGCGCTTCTTCCAGATCGGCGTCATGGAGTTGAGGGTCTCGAGCTCCTGGTAGTCCTCGTACTCGGGCTTGTAGTCGTCCGGCTTGGGGTCGGGCGCCGGCTTCTCGCGGCTCTTGGTGACCATCATGCGGATGGGGTAGCGCACGTAGTTGGAGTACTGGCGCACCAGGTCGCGGAGCTTCCACTCGCTCAGGAACTGGTCCGTGTCGTCCTCCTCCGTGGAGTCGCGCAGGAAGAGCGTGATCTGCGTGCCGTGCGCGTGCTCGCCGGCAAGCGCCTCGGGCAGCTGGTCCGCGGGCGTCGGCTCGATGCTGTAGCCGCTCACGCCGTCGGACTCCCAGGTGTTGGCCTGTGCCTCGCCCAGCGCGCGGCTCACCACGCGCACGCGCTTCGCGACCATGAAACTGGAGTAGAAGCCCACGCCAAACTGGCCGATGATGTCCACGGCGTCACCCTGGGCGTCCGCGTTCTTCTCCTTGAACTGCTCGGAGCCGGAGTGCGCGATGGTGCCGAGGTTCTTGTCGAGCTCGTCCGCGGTCATGCCGATGCCGTTGTCGGACACGGTGATGGTGCGGGCGTCCTTGTCGAAGGCCAGGTTAATGGCCAGCTCCTCGTCCACGCGCTTGGACTCGTCCGTGAGGCCCTCGAAGCTCAGCTTGTCCAGCGCGTCCGACGCGTTGGAGATGAGCTCCCTCAGGAAGATCTCCTTGTTGGTGTAGATCGAGTTGATCATCAGGTCCAGGAGCTTCTTGCTCTCGGTCTTGAACTGCTTCATGCCTGGCTTCCTCCCCTGCTTGCGCCACGGCGCGGCACGCCGCCCGGGCGACTCGTGTGCATACGTAGAGTGGATACCCCACTCCCAAAATCGTATACGTGCGAGAAGAGAAAACCTACGTGGCCCACGCTTAGGTATGGTCCCGGCCCGCCGCTGGGTCGCGGCGGAGGTCCCGCGGCCCAAGCCCGATGCGCGCCAGGAACGCCTCCGCGCCCACCACGGGCACGCCCAGCTCCTCCGCGCGCATGACCTTGCCGCTGCGGCGGTCCTCCAGCGCCACGAGCATCGTGACGCGCTTGGTCACGCGCTCGCTCAGCTCCGCCCCGTGCTCGAGCGCGAGGACCCCCATGTCACGCTTGGGGAACTCGTAGCTGTTGCCCGTGAAGCACACGCGCTCGCCCGCGAGCTCGCCCGAGGCCGGGTGCGTCACGAGGTCGCGCACGTGGACGGCGCGCGAGGCGGCGTCGCGCAGGATGGCCTGGTAGCAGTCGCTCGTGGCGACGGCGTCCGCCCACGCCCGGTGCGCCTGCGCGTTTCGCACGCCGTAGTGCGCGCAGATGGCCGCGAGGCTGGCGGGCATGCCCACGAGCGCGCGGTACAGGAGCATGGTGTCCTGGCAGCCGTTCGCCGTGAGCGGGCGCTCCCCCGCGCGGGCCGCGGCGGCGTCGAGCAGCGGGTTGTCGAACGCGACGATGTTCTGCCCCACGAGCGGCAGGTCCTCCGCGAACGCCGCGAAGGCGCGGTAGGCGCTGGCCTCCTCCGGCGCGCCCTCGAGCATCGCGTCGGTAATGTGGTTGACGGCGCGGGCGCCCGGCTCGAAGCGCACCCCCGCGGGCGGCGCGACGAAGGTGTCGAACTTCTCGTCCTCGTAGCCGTCGATCACGCGGACGGCGCCGATCTCCACGATGCGCGCGCCCGCCCCGAGGCCCGTGGTCTCGAGGTCGTAGCTCACGTAGCTGCGCGGCAGCGAGTCCGCGTCTATGTCCCGGTAGCGTGGCTTGCGCGACATGCCTTCCCCACCCCCTACGCCGAGAGCGCGACCATGGCCGTGATGAGCGCGAAGCCGGCGAGCTCCGCGGGCGAGAAGGTCGTGCCGATCAGGGCCCAGGTGCTCACCGCGGACGAGAGCTGCTCCGTGGTGGAGAGGAGCGTGGTGCGGACCGGCCCCACGCGCACGAGGCCCGCCATGTAGAGCGCGCCCGCGCCGAACGTGCCCACGAGCACGGAGAACGCGAGCAGGAACCAGTCGAGCGGCGCGAAGGCGGCCACCGGGTCGAACGCCCACGGTCGCACCGCAGGCAGGAGCAGCAGGCCCGCGAACAGGAAGCCGAGCGCGTTGGTGACGAGGCTTCCCCAGCGGCCCACGTAGCCCACCGTGAGCAGCGACTCAGACGCCTGGCCCGCCGCCGTGAGGAGCCCCAGCGCGAGGCCGAGAGCCGGCATGGCGAGGGTGGTTGGGTCCCCGCCCGTGGCGAGCAGGAACGTGCCGAGGACCGCCATCGCGAAGCAGAGGACCTCGCGCCCGTA
>NZ_JBJEHW010000122.1:0-13309 GCF_051876455.1 Parafannyhessea sp. | reverse complement strand
TGCCCGGGCTGGGTGCGCTTCGTCAAGGCTCACTACCCGGAGCTCGTGGACGACGTCTCCACCAGCAAGAGCCCGCAGCAGATGTTCGGCGCCGTCGTGAAGAGCTACTACGCCGAGCTGCTGGGCATCGACCCGCACAAGATCTTCTCGCTCTCCATCATGCCCTGCGTCGCCAAGAAGGCCGAGTGCGCCTACCCCAACATGAACGACGCCTGCGGCGACCCCGACGTGGACTGCGTGCTGACCGTGCGCGAGCTCCAGAGGATGCTGCGTGCGGACCACATCGACGTTAGTCACCTCGAGCCCGAGCCCTTTGACGAGCCGCTGGGCTACGGCTCGGGTGCTGGCATCATCTTCGGCGCTACGGGCGGCGTCATGGAGGCCGCGCTCAGGACCGCCTATCACATCGTCACGGGACAGAGGCCCAAGGACGACATGTTCGAGCAGGTGCGCGGCCTCAGAGGCTGGAAGGAGGCGACGTTCGACATGGCCGGCACCAAGGTTCGCGTCGCCGTCGCCTCGGGCCTCGCGAACGCGCGCGACCTGTGCGACGCCATCCTCGCGGGCGAGGTCAGCTACGACTTCGTGGAGGTCATGGCCTGCCCCGGCGGCTGCGTTGGCGGCGGCGGGCAGCCCATCCACGACGGCGAGGAGCTCGCGGGGGAGCGCGGCAAGGTCCTGTATGGCCTCGATAGGATCTCAAACTACCGCAACTCCTACGAGAACCCTGACATCATACGCTGCTACAGGGAGTACTTCGGCAAGCCGATGAGCGAGCTCGCGGAGAGGCTCCTGCATACGGACCAGCATGGCTGGATGATGCCCGCGGAGTGGATCCGCCAGGCGGAGGAGGCCCCCACGGCGGGGGAGTGACGCGCCGCCAATCGGGCAACAAGAGAGGGGCGCCGCCGCACCGGAATGGTTGCGGCGGCGCCCCTTGCGCGCCCTGGATGTCTGCGGAGGCCTACTCTGCCATTTGGGCCTGGACCGCGGTGATCGCGATGACGCCCACGATGTCGTCGGCGGAGCAGCCGCGCGAGAGGTCGTTCACAGGCTTCGCGATGCCCTGCAGGATGGGGCCATAGGCCTCGGCGCCCGCAAAGCGCTGCACGAGCTTGTAGCCGATGTTACCCGCCTCGAGGTCGGGGAAGACCAGCACGTTGGCGTTGCCAGCGACCTTGGAGCCGGGAGCCTTGAGGGCGGCCACGCTCGGGACGAGCGCGGCGTCAAGCTGCAGGTCGCCGTCGACGGAGAGCTCGGGCGCCTTCTCGTGGGCGAGCTCGGTGGCCTCCTGGACCTTCGTCGGGACCTCGCCCTTGGCGGAGCCCATGGTGGAGAAGGACAGCATGGCCACGCGCGGCTCGGTGCCCATGTACTTCTCCCACGACTTCGCGGAGGCGATGGCGATCTCGGAGAGCTCGTCGGCGTTGGGGTCGATGTTCAGGCCGCAGTCCGCAAACAGCAGCGTGCCGTCCTCGCCGTACTCCTTCTTGTCGGTGCACATGATGAAGAACGCGGACACGAGCTTCGTGCCGGGGGCGGTCTTCAGGATCTGCAGGGCGGGACGCAGCGTGTTGGCGGTGGAGTGGCAGGCGCCGGAGACCAGGCCGTCGGCGTCGCCCATCTTGACCATCATGGTGCCAAAGTAGGTGGCGTCGTTCATCTGCTCCATGGCCTCGGGCAGCGTGACGCCCTTCTTCTTGCGCAGCTCGGCAAAGGCGGCGGCGTACTCGTCGTGCTTCTCGGCGGTACGCGGGTCGATGACCTTCACGCCCTCGACGTCGACCTTCTCGGGGTCACCAAGGATCACGAGGTCCGCCAGGCCCTCGGCGACGACCTTCTTGGCCGCCTCGATGGTGCGCGGGTCCTCGCCCTCGGGGAGGACGATGGTCTTCCTCTCCTTCTTCGCGGCGGCCTTCATCCTGTTCAGAAAATCGCTCAATTTATCTCCCTTCCGCGCCTTCCGCGGCGGAATTCGCCGCAGAGGCAAACATTTTTGCGCGTCGGCTGGGTATTTCCGCCCACGAACCAGTATTATATGCCCTCGTGTTAGAATCAGCGTTAACGCTTGGCGTATGGCTTGGTGCCAAGGGCCGTGTGGCGTCCGCAGGGCGGCGCCAATGTCATGAAGGGATCTATTCCACATGGGTATCACCAATGGTCTGCCGGAGGACTTCAACCCCCAGAACTACGACGCCATCGTCGTGGGAGCCGGCTACGCGGGCGCCGTCTGCGCGCGCAGGCTCGCGGAGGCCTGCGGAGACAAGGTGGCGATCGTCGAGCGCCGCAACCACATCGCGGGCAATGCCTACGACTGTCTGGACGACGCCGGCGTCCTGATCCACAAGTACGGTCCGCACATCTACCACACCGCCAACGACCGCGTGGACGAGTACCTCTCACGCTTTACGGAGTGGACGGACTACAGCCACAAGGTCCTCGCCAACATCCACGGCACGCTCATGCCGGTGCCGTTCAACCACAAGTCTCTCAAGCTCGCGTTTGGTGACGAGAAGGGCGAGCACCTCTACCAGAAGCTCGTCGCCACCTTCGGCGAGAACAAGAAGGTCCCCATCATGGACCTCAGGGAGAAGAACGACCCCGAGCTCTCGGAGGTCGCGGACTACGTGTACGAGAACGTCTTCCTGCACTACACCATGAAGCAGTGGGGCAAGACGCCCGACCAGATCGACCCCTCGGTCATGGGTCGCGTGCCCGTCTTCGTGGGTGACGACGACCGCTACTTCCCGCAGGCGCCGCACCAGGGCATGCCCAAGGTCTCCTACACTGACCTCTTCGAGCACATGCTCGACCACGACCTCATCTCCGTGTTCCTCGAGGTCGACGCCCGCGACATCCTCAAGGTGGGGGACGGCCACGTCTACGTCTGTGGCAAGCCCTACGGCGGCGAGGTCATCTACACCGGCGCCCTCGACGAGCTCTTCGACTTCGACCTCGGCGCGCTCCCGTACCGCACGGTCGACATGGTGTTCGAGACGTTGGACGAGGACCAGTTCCAGCCCGTCGGCACCGTCAACTACACCGTGTCCGAGAACTTCACCCGCATCACGGAGTTCAAGAACATGACGGGCCAGGTCGTGCCGGGCAAGACCACGATCCTGCGCGAGTACTCCAGGACGTACCTGCCGGGCGTCGGCGAGACCCCGTACTACGTCATCAACGAGCCCGAGAACATCGAGCTCTACAAGCGCTATCGCGCCCGCGTCGAGGACGTGCTCAACTTCCACGTCGTCGGCCGCCTCGCGGAGTACCGCTACTACGACATGGACGGCGTCACGGCGTCCGCGCTCGACCTGTCCGACGAGCTCATCGCGAGTCACTAGCAAAACAATTGGAGCCTCTGCCGGTCGTCGCGGGTGCGTCGGCCGGCTTTGGCATAGGGAACGGAAACATGAAGAAGATCCTGAGCTTCGGCATCCCCTGCTACAACTCCTCTGAGTACATGGACCACTGCATCTCGTCCATCCTCGAGGGAAGCGACTATGCGGAGGACGTCCAGATCATCGTTGTGGACGACGGGTCCAACAAGGATGACACGCTGGCCAAGGCCAAGGACTGGGAGAAGCGCTATCCCACGATCGTGAAGGCCGTGCACCAGGAGAACGGCGGACACGGCATCGCGGTCATGAAGGGCCTCGAGAACGCCGAGGGCACCTACTACAAGGTGGTGGACTCGGACGACTGGGTGGATGGCGACTCGCTGCGACAGCTGCTCGACCTTCTCCGCCGCTTCGAGGAGCTTGGCACGAGGGTGGATCTCGTCATCTCCAACTACGTGTACGAGCACGTGGAGGACGGCAAGCAGAACGCCGTCGACTACGAGGGCTCGCTCCCGACCAACAAGATATTCACGTGGGATGACATGGGCCACTTCAGCGTCAAGAAGTACCTGCTCATGCACTCGCTCTGCTACCGCACGGACGTCCTGCGCGACGGGGGGCTGCCCATGCCGCCGCACACGTTCTACGTGGACAACATCTACGCGTACGTGCCGTTCCCGCGCTGCAAGACGCTCTACTACCTGCCGGTCAACCTCTACCGCTACTTCATCGGTCGCGCGGACCAGTCCGTTAACGAGAAGGTCCTCACCTCCAGGATCGACCACTATTGGCGCGTGGCGCGCATCATGATGAAGTCGTACCACCTCTACGACGACATCCAGAGCCCAAAGCTCCGCAGCTACATGCTCAACTACTTCACGATCATCATGGCAATCTGCTCCGTGTTCTCGCGCCTCTCGGACAGGCCGGACGCCATGGACCAGCTGCAGAGCCTCTGGGACGACCTGAAGGCGTACGACCCCAGGATGTACCGCCACGCCAAGCACGGCATGGTCGGAACGTTCTCGAACCTTCCCACGAAGGCGGGCGAGAAGACCACCCTCGGGATCTACAAGCTCGCCCAGAAGATCGTCAAGTTCAACTAGCACGCAAGGGCTGGGCGTCCAGCTGGACGCTCGAGTCCAAGCGCATTAAAGGGGCCGCTCCGGAGGAATCCGGGGCGGCCTCGCCGTTCTTCTCTTCCATCGTGACGCGCGGGAACCCACGTCGCGGGTGCCGGGGCCTAGCCTAGGTCGCCGCCGATGGCCACGTAGCCCTTTATGGCGCGGGTGCGGCGCTTGGTGCCGGGTGGGAACGTCTTGTCGAACAGCGGCATGATTCCCTTGAAGATCACGCTCACCTTTGCGCGGTCGAGCTTGCCGGCGACGGAGTTCTCGGAGCTGTCGAGGCGCTGGTCCAGGACGTCCGCAAAGGCGCTCCGCGTGGCGTACTCCCAGAAGTAGTCGCCCATGTCGCAGTCGGGGTAGTCCCACGGCCTGTCGTCCGGGCCCGCGTAGTGGACGATTGCGGGGTTCGCGCGCGCGGCCTCGTACTGGTCCCGCAGCTCCTGCGGGTCCTGGGCGATGATCTTCTCGCGCCTCAGGTGCTTCCAGTCCATCAGGGTGTTCCAGCGCATGTCGATGCGGACGTAGTTGCCGTCCGCGAGCATGTTGAGGATGTCCTGGTCGAGCCAGCGCCACACGCGGACGGTGGAGAGGCTGAGCATGTCCCTCACGGTGAAGGCGTAGCGGAACGACTCGAGGTTCATCACGAGCACGCCCGCCTGGAAGTACTGCATGGGGTCGGACAGCTTGATCTCGTTCTTGAGGTAGGGCCCGACGGTGCCGTCGTAGCCGAGCATCATGCCGACGGTGTCGGCGTCGCGCGTGGCACCCAGCAGGCATCCGTCGACGTCCACGTCGTAGAGCTCCGCGATGTCCTCGAGCACCACGAGGTCGGAGTCGAGGTAGACGGCCTTCTTGACGTTGGGGAGCAGCCACGGCGCCAGGAGGCGGAAGAACGTCTCGGGCCTGAAGTGGCCGTGGTGGGGGAGCTTTGTCCCGTGCAGGGCGATCTCGGGGTTGAGGAAGCCGAGCTGCATGTTGGGATAGGGGAGATGCCCCACGAGGGCGTCGATCGAGCGCTGCGTGAGGTCGCGCGTGAGCACGACGATGTCGTAGTGGCGGTCGGGGGACATGTGCTCCACGATCGACTGTATGGCCACCGCGGTGTACGGCACGAAGTACTCGTTGCAGGCGAGCACGATGACGACGTCCGAGAAGGACATCCCCATGTCCTCGACGGAACTCGAGAGCTGCGTGAGCCTGCCGGCGTCGGTATTCGAGCTGTTAGGCATAAGACCTCATTGGTGTCAGCCATGCTGGAGTGATGGGAAACAAATCCATAACATGCAAATTTTAACAGAGCGGGCGAGAAGTGCAGACTGCGTAGCAGAAAGCCAGATGAAACACAACCGCGCGCTCCTGGGGGGGACTAGAGGTCGCGTGCGGCGAGCAGCCCGTACGCGGATGTGGCGTCCGTCGCGGCGCTCACGATCGCGCGCTCGAGGGCCTGCGTCGAGAGCATGCCGACCACGTCCACGGGAGCCTCGACCTCGCCCGTCGCCATGACGAAGATGGTGTCCCCGTCGTTGGTGGTGTGCGTGGGGTGGATCGCGTGCGCATAGGCGTCGGCCGACATCTGGGCCACCTTGGTGGCCTGGGCCTTGGTGAGGATGGCGTTGGTGACGACGCACGATATGGTCGTGTTGGTGCGCAGCCACGGCTCGCGCTCGGAAAGCTGGCATATGGCCTCGGTCGCGTCCAGCACGGACGCGCGGTCGTCGCTTAGCGCGCCGGCGATCGTACGGCCCGTGGCGGGGTCGACCACGTTGCCGCAGGCGTTCACCGCCGAGATCGCGAAGCATGCCAGCGACCCGGCGCTTGCGCAGCCCTGGCCGAGCCCGGACTTCATGGCGCGCTCGGGACCGGCAAACTTGCCTACCGTGCAGCCGCACCCCGCGCCAAGGTTTCCCGTCTGGAGCCGGAGCGTGCGCTTCTCCAGCGCGCGACGCGTCGCCTCGGCGCCCGCCTCGGCCGTGGGGCGAACGGAAGGGTCGCCGCAGGCAAGGTCGAACAGGCATGCCGACGATACGATGGGCACGATGCCCACCCCGACGTCGAGCCCCACGCCCTGCCGCTCGAGCTCCTGTGCGACGCCGCAGGATGCCGCGAGGCCGTAGGCGCTTCCTCCCGAGAGCACGACGGCGTGGATCAAGTCCACCGTCTCCTCGGGGCGGAGCAGGTCGGTCTCACGCGTCGCCGGTGCGCCTCCGCGCACGTCCACGGCGCCCCTGGCGCCCTTGGGACAGACGATCACGGTGCATCCCGTCCCTGCCTCCTCGTACGTGTAGCTTGCGGCAAATACGCCCCGTATGAGCTTCTCGGGCGTACGCTCCTCCTCAGGCATGTCTTCCCTCCAGAATGTCGCACAACAGGGACGTCCCTCCGGTGGGAGAGGCGCCCA
Source organism: Parafannyhessea sp. (assembly GCF_051876455.1). Lineage (NCBI taxonomy): Bacteria > Bacillati > Actinomycetota > Coriobacteriia > Coriobacteriales > Atopobiaceae > Parafannyhessea > Parafannyhessea sp. The sequence continues at coordinate 6,443 of NZ_JBJEHW010000122.1, read as the reverse complement.
TGGACTCAAGCTCCCTCACGAGGCGCGCCACGGGCAGGCCGACGATGTTGAAGTAGTCCCCGCGGATCTCGCGAACGAGCAGCCGCCCAAGTCCCTGGACGCCGTAGGCGCCGGCCTTGTCCATCGGCTCGCCGCTTGCGACGTAGGCGTCTATCTGAGCATTCGTAAGCTCGTAGAACGTGACGTCGCTCGTCTCGACGAAGGACCTCTCCTCATTCCCGCGGTAGACGGACACGCCCGTGGAGACATGGTGCGTGTGCCCGGAGAGCGTCCGGAGCATGCTGCGCGCCTCGCTGGCGTCCGACGGCTTTCCCAGCTCGACGTCCCGGAACCAAACCGTCGTGTCCGCCGCGATGACGGTCTGCCCGCGAAGTTCCGGCGGCAGGTCCTTCTCGCACGCGAGCGCCTTTCCCCTTGCAAGGCGCAGCACGAGATCCGTGGGCGACTCGCCGGGGAGGGGCGTCTCGTCGATGTCCGATGGCCTGACAATGGGCGCAAGGCCCAGCTGGGAGAGAAGCTCGCGCCTTCGTGGGGAGCCTGATGCCAAGATCAATGGTCTGCCTTTCGCGTCCCTTTGCGGGGCGGCTTGCCTGGATACAAATCGGGGCCGCCCGAGGGCGACCCCAGCATACGTGCTAAAGAATGGCGTGTGCTACTCGACGGTGATGGCACCGACGGGGCAGCCCTCCTCGGCCTCCTTGGCGGCGTCCTCGTTCTCCTCGGGGATGTCCTCCTCGATGGCAACAGCGGTGCCCTCGTCGCCGATGCTGAAGACCTCGGGGCAGGTGCCCTCGCAGAGACCGCAGCCGATGCACTCTTCGCTAACAGTAGCCTTCATGGTGAAATCCTCTCGTTGTGCCTTGGGCCCCTTACCCAAGTCGGTACATGACCTTTTTTACTCTAAAGCGGCGCGAAGTTCTAGTGAGAATGCGACTTTTTCCCTAAGCGTCTGACGGTTATGCGTTCACGTTGGTACCCGTCAAGCGTTTTGCCTGGTCAGAATCGTGACGGTCTCGACGTGGAACGTTTCCGGGAACAGGTCGACGGGCGTCACACGCGTGGCGGAGAAGGTGCCGAGCGCCTCGAAGCGCGAGATGTCACGGGCAAGCGTCGCTGGGTCGCACGAGACGTAGGCGATGGCGCGCGCGGGCTGGCGGGAGAGCTTCTCCACGACGTCCTTTGCGAGGCCCGCGCGCGGCGGGTCGACCACGATGACGTCCGCGTCGGAGTCCGGGAACTCGCGCCCCGCGTCGCCACCCACCGCGTCCGCGTTTGAGAGGCCCGCGCGCTCCAGGTTGCGCCTGAGGTCGCGCACGGCGGGACCGTAGGACTCGACCGCGTCGACCCATGCCGCGCGCCGCGCAAGGGGAAGGGTGAACGTGCCCGCGCCGGAGTAGAGGTCCATCGCGACGTCATCCTCGGTTGGCTTGAGGCCGTCGAGCACGAGGGACACGAGCTTCTCGGCGCCCCTGGTGTTGACCTGGAAGAACGAGGGGGCCGACACCGTCATGCGCTCGTCCAGCACGAGCTCGCTCCAGCTGCCGGCGCCCGAGAGCCGCTCGACGCCACTCACGCGGCGCGCCTTGGCCGGCCCCTTGGTGAGCACGCGCACGATGGAGCTGGCGCCCGTGGCGTCGCCCAGGATCTTTGCGGCCTGCGCCCGCGGGAAGGGGCCTGGCGCCGTCCAGAGGGCCACCTCGACGTTGCCCGTGCGCTTGGACGCGCGGATGCCCACGCGGTCGATCTGCAGCGCGTGCGAGTTGGACAGGTACGAGAGCGCGCCGCTCGTGGCCTTGACGAGCTTCTGGAAGCGCGTCTGCAGCAGAAGGCAGCGGTCGACCTTGACCACGCCCGCGCCGCCGGCGTCGTGCATGCCCACGACGGCCCGCCCGCGCACGCGCTGGAACGCGAGCTCGACCTTGTTGCGATAGCCCCACGGCCCGCCGGGCGCTACACAGGGCGCCACGAGCGGTTCCGCACGGTCGCGGTCGAGGTGGCCGATCCTCGCGAGCGAGTCGACCACGTTGTCGCGCTTGAACCTGAGCTGGGCCTCGTACGACACGTGCGCCCAGGGGCATCCCCCGCACACGTCCGCAAAGGGACAGGGGGAGTCAACGCGGTGCGGCGACGGCTCGAGCACCTTGGACACCCTTGCGCGCGAGAAGGACGGGCCATCCTGGTAGACGCTCGCCTCCACCGTGTCCCCGGGAACCGCGCCCTGCACGAAGACGGTCTTCCCCTCCTGCGTGTGGGCTATTGAGTCGGGGCCGTAGGTTGGCCTCTCCACCTTGAGCACAAGGGGCGTGCCCGCCTGGGGCACGCCCTCCTTTGGACTGTCTTCCGTTTGCCGACCGATGCGTTGCGCCTCTGTCAACTATCTTCTCCTTTTGGTGAGGTTGCCCGTGAAGAGCTCCGCAAAGCCGAGCCCTATGAGCTTAAATGCTACGGCAAAACGGTTCGGCCTGCGAATCTCGATGGAGGTCGTCTGAGTGTTGGCGTCGTTCTGGTCGGTGTGCGGCTCCTCGTCGATCACGCGCGCGTCCACCGCGCTCGCCTCGCGGTACCTAGAGGGCTCCGGCTTGGCCTCTGGCTCAGACTGGGCCTCGGCTGCGGGCTCGGGGGAAGCCTGAGCGCCCGTGGTGTCGAAGTGCTTGGGCGCCGTGGCCGCGGGCTGAGTCTCCGGCTCGCGTGCGGCGACGGGTTCCGGCTCGGGCTTCTGCTCGGGCTCGACTGGAGCGGCGGCCTCGGGCTCCGCCTTGGCCTCAGGCTCGGCCGCGGGCGCCGTGGCCTCGTCCTTCTCGCCAGAAAGGGCCGCGCGCACCGCTGCCGGCGACGACTTGACCTTGGACTCCACCGTGCTCTCTACGGCGAGGAGCGCGCGCTCCTGGTCCATGAACTCCTCTGGCGTGACGATGCGCGTGCGAACCTGCTCCTGGCCGTCGCGGTCCTCCTCGAAGCTGCCGATGTAGGGGAGGGCGACCAGCGTGCGCGTCTCCTCGGGGGTGAGCATGGGGTTCGCCTTCGCGACGAGCTTGGCGTCCATCGCGGCGTCGGCGGCCTCCTGCGTGTTGAGGTACGCCTGGGCGAGCAGGAGCTCCTGCGCGTCGATCTTGGGGTCGTCGGGCTTGGTCTCGAGGCGCTCCCACGTGCCCTCCTCCGTGAGCCTGCGGGCCTTCACGTTGTCAGCGAGCTGCAGGTTCGCGAACTCGACCACGCGCTTCTTGCACGTGGGGTCGAGCACGGGGTACGCGATCTCGACGCGGCGCTCGGTGTTCCTGGTCATCATGTCAGCGGAAGAGAGGTAAAGGATGTCCGCGTCGGCGCCAAAGGCGTAGATGCGCGCGTGCTCCAGGAAGCGGCCGACGATCTGGTGCGCGATGAGCCCCTCGGTCTTGCCGGGCACGTCCGCCTTGATGCAGCAGATGCCACGGATCATGAGCATGACGCGGACGCCCGCCTGGCAGGCCTCGGCGATCTTGTCGATAACGTCGCGGTCCGTGAGCGAGTTCATCTTCATGAAGACCTGAGCCGGCTCGCCCATGCGCGCGCGGCCGATCTCGCGGTTGAGGCCGCGTATCACGAGCGGCTTGAGGCCGGCGGGCGCGACGCCAAGGAAGTTGTAGCTTCCCTTGAGGTTGCCGAGCGAGAGGTTCCTGAAGAACGTGTTGCCGTCCTCCGCGATGCCCTTGTGTGCCGTGAGCAGCATGAAGTCCGAGTAGAGCTTCGCGGTCTTCTCGTTGAAGTTGCCCGTGCCCAGGCAGGTGATCCTGTTGATGCCAGCGCCGTCGTGGTAGGTGATCTGGCAGATCTTGGAGTGGACCTTGAAGCCCTCCTGGCCATAGATGACGGTGCAGCCGGCCTGTTCGAGCCTGTCTGCCCACTCGATGTTGTTGGCCTCGTCAAAGCGGGCGCGGAGCTCCATCAGGACGGTGACCTCCTTGCCGTTCTCGGAGGCGGCGATGAGGCTCTCGCAGAGCTTGGAGCGCTTAGCGACGCGGTACAGCGTGATCTTGATTGAGATGCACGCGTCGTCCGTCGAGGCCTCTCGCAGGAGCTTCAGCAGCGGTGACATGCTCTCGTATGGGTAGGTGAGAAGGACGTCGTGGTCCTCGACCTGCGGGCGCATCGGGCGCGAGAGGTCGACCATCGATGACGGCTGCGGCTCGAACGGGTCGAACACGAGCTCGTGCCTCTCGGAGTCGGGAATCTTGGATTCGAGGCCGTAGACGTAGTCGTCGAGGTCGAGGGGCATGTCGCACCTGAACACGCGCTCGTCCGTGAGCCCGAGGCGCTCCTGGATCTCGTGGAGCTGCTCCTCCGGGAGGTAGCCCTCGACCTCGAGGCGCACGGGCTGGAGGCGCTGCCTGCGCTTCAGCACCTTCTTCATGTGCTGGCGGTAGTCCTCTTCCTCCTCAACGCCCTCGCCATCGGGGTCGATGTCCGCGTTTCTCGTCACCCTGATGACCGCGCTCGCCGTGGGAACGTAGTCGCCAAAGCAGCCCTCCAGGAGCTCCAGCATCACGTCCTCCATGAGGATGTAGCGGTACTGGCCCTCGCGGGAGGGGAGGGGGATGACCCTGCCCTGGGTGGTCGGGACCTCGACGATGCCGAGGAGGCCCTTCTCGTCCGTGCCGTCAAGCGTGCAGGTCACATAGAGGTTGCCGTTGCGGAGGTTGGGGAAGGGGTGCCTGGGGTCGATGATCATGGGGGAGATGATCGGCGCGATCAGGCGCTCGTAGGCGCGAACCATGGCGGTGCGGTCTGCGTCCGTGAGGTCCTCGCGGGCGACGCGGGTCAGGCCATGCTCGGAGAGTGCCTGCTCGATGTCGGCGCACGCCTTGCCCTGGCGCTCGATGAGCGCCGGGAGCATGCCGAGGACGGTGTCGATCTGCTCGGACGGCGTCTGGTTGGACTTGTTGTCACGCGGCTGGTGCTTGAGCAGCGTCAGGTCGCTCAGGCCGCCGATGCGGATCATGAACCACTCGTCCAGGTTGCTGCCAAAGATCGAGACGAACTTCAGGCGCTCGAATAGGGGCACGCTCTCGTCGAACGCCTCGTCCAGCACGCGGTCGTCGAACCTGAGCCAGCTGACCTCGCGGTTCTGCGTGTAGGAGAAGTCCCTCGCGACCTTTGCCTCGCCCTTGTCGCCCTTCGTGTACGCGAACTTGGCGGCACGCTTCTCGAGAGCTGCCTCGGAATGCTCGAACTCCTCGCCCTCGGAGGAGCTGCCGGCAGACTTGTCCTTGTTCTTCTTACCCTTGCTCATATATCTACATCCGTTCGTAGGAATGGTATGGACCCTTAGATTCTAGGCCTGTGACGAAACCGCGTATCGCTCGCTCGCCCAACCTTACGCAGACGTAACGGCATGGCGCCCCTATCGAAGGCACGGGCGTCGGATGGGTCGTAGGAAAGGAAGCGCTTCCCAACTTTTGGGCACTTTCTGCGTATTGGTAAAAATAGTATAAAACACGAATTCAATAGTATGTTTATGTTGCCAATCCGACGTTTGAATCACTCGGTTGAGTAGTGGCTTATCGATATGTGAAGGCTAGTTGACTTTGGTTTATGTGTAAGAGAATCTGCAGGTAGAATGTGGTGAAAATTCTTACAATCATTCGGACTCGACCGTTCGGGCACAGAAAGCTACCGTTCCCCCAGTCGAAACGAATTTCGGTTTTGCGAAAAAAGTTATTGGATATAGTTGGGGTTGGCGTTATTGTTAGTGCTGCAAGTTCGATGCAGGGCGGCGGGCATGATTCAGGCTTCGCCTCCTGTCAGAACGCAGCGTAGTATCCATTGCGTTGGTCGGGATTTCCCGACGCGAAAGGAGTGGGAGGACATGGCTAACGGACTCTACGTCCACAGCGAGATTGGCCCCCTGAAGAAGGTCTGCCTGCACCGTCCTGGCGAGGAGCTTCTGAACCTCACCCCCGATGATCTCGAGCGCCTTCTGTTCGACGACATCCCCTTCCTCGAGGTTGCCCAGGCCGAGCACGACAAGTTCGCCGAGCTGCTCCGCGAGCAGGGCGTCGAGGTCCTCTACATCGAGAACCTCGTTGCCGAGGCGCTTGACGCCGCCGGCTCCCGTGAGGAGTTCACGCAGCAGTGGCTGGACGAGTCCGGCCTCAAGGGCAAGGAGGCCCGTGCTGCCGTCAAGGAGTACATGGACTCCATCAAGGACACCAAGGCCTTCGTCGACAAGTGCATCGCCGGTCTCCGCAAGAACGAGATCGACCTGCCCGTTCGCTCCAGCAGCACCCTGGCAGAGCTCGTCGGCACCGACCAGGATGGCGAGACCGACCTTCTCGTCGACCCGATGCCCAACACCTACTTCACGCGCGACCCGTTCGCGGTCGTCGGCCGTGGCGTCAACCTGAACCACATGTTCTCCGTAACGCGTAACCGCGAGACGCTGCTCGGCAAGTACGTCTTCCGCGATC
>NZ_JBJEHW010000121.1:0-13310 GCF_051876455.1 Parafannyhessea sp. | reverse complement strand
GGTGGAAAATCCACGTCGCATAGGGTGGAAAATCCACGCTGAGTTGGGTGGAAAATCTGCGTCGCATAGGTTGCAATTTCCACAACGAGATGGTTGCGAAATCCACAACGAGACAGTTGCGAAATCCACAACGCACACAGTGGGAAGCAACGCACTCTCGCATTTGAGCACATAAACGTATGTGTTTCGAGTTGTCACGCAAGATGGCGGTGGGGGTGGCCGATGTCTCAAGAGCCCGAAAGATATCTGCCAAGGTTGGTCGACAAGCGCATTGACAGGTACCTTCGCATCTTCGGTGGCGTGGAGATTGCTGGCGTAAGAGGCTGCGGCAAGACCAGCACCGCGCTCAGCCGCGCAAAGAGCGTGAGCTACGTGGAGAAGAACCTGGCCCTTGCGCAGGACGATCCTTCGGCGATGCTGGCGGGGGAGCGCCCGCACGTGATTGACGAGTGGCAGCGTGTTCCAGCCATATGGGACGTGGTGCGCCACGAGGTCGACAGGAAGCGTGGTCAGAGGGGCGCCTTCATACTGACGGGATCCTCCTCGCCTTTGGCGAGGGAGAAGAACGAGCTCCCACAGCACAGTGGGGCGGGACGCGTCGGACGCGTACGCATGCGCCCGATGTCGCTTTTCGAAAGCGGCGATTCCGTTGGGGCGGTTTCCCTGGCAGAGCTGTTTGATGGCAAGTTTGAGCCAGCCCAGGTAAAGACAACCTCGAAGGACCTAGTGAATCTCGCGTGCAGGGGTGGCTGGCCGGAAGCCATCGACCTTTCGGCTGAGGACGCACAGGAGATTGCGCGCGAGTACCTGCGCCGCTTCCGTACTATCACGGCGCCCTCCCAGGGCAAGGACCCAGAGACGATGAGGAGGATGCTCTTCTCGCTCGCAAGAAACCTGGGACAGGCAGCCACGTACAAGACGCTAGCGGCAGATGCCGGTGACGTCTCTGCGGAAGCGGTGCCAAGCGAAAGTGCGGTCTCCTCTTATCTCGAGCTCCTAAGGGCTTCTTACGTAGTCGACGAGGTTCCCGGATGGCTGCCCCCAGCGCGTTCCGCAAAGCGCATCCGCACCAAGCCAAAACGCTACCTCGCGGATCCGTCCCTTGCCGTGGCGCAGCTCGCGCTGCTGCCCGAGGCGCTCCTCGAGGACTGGCAGACGTTTGGCCTCGTGTTCGAGAACCTCTGCATTCGCGACCTGCAGGTCTATGCCGAGGCACAGGAGCTGTGCGGGGACGTTCCCGTGCGCTACTACCGCGACTCCGCGGGCCTGGAGGTCGATGCGATCATCGAGCTTGCGGACGGCAGGTGGGCGGCGTTCGAGATCAAGACGAGCGAGGTAAAGGTCCCCGATGGCGTGGCGAGCCTCAAGCGCCTGAGGAACAAGCTGACACAGAACCCGCGCGCTCGTGTGCGGCCGCCCGAGTTCATGGCGGTCATCACCGGCGTGTCCGAGTACGCGCACCGCGTCGAGGACGGAATCTACGCGATTCCCATTCGTGCGCTCACGGCGTAGAGCAAGTCCGGTACAGTATCAACAACTAAACCGTTGCTTACTTTATGGGGGTGAGTCCCACGAGCGAGAGGCGCCTAGCCGTGCGGGTTCGTGGCGCACGCTCGGACGAGGCCAACAACGCGTGCTGGATTCTTGAACGCGTGCGCCAGGCACTTCCGTCATGTCCCGCGGGCGAGAGGAACGATGCATTTCTTGATGTTTCCGACCCGCACACGGGCGCATTCCGGTGGTGCACGGAGTTTACGATGCTCGACACCACTTCGGGCTCACAGGCGTTTGTAGAGAACTGCGAGCTCATTAACCCACGTCTGCCCAGGGTGTGGCGGGAGGTCGTATCCGCACACTTCTCCCATGGGCAGTTCGACGGGGCCACCACCTCCATGCGGGAGGTTCGCGACTGGCTGATCGAGCGCAACCCGTGCGGCCTCACGCGTCCCGAGGCCAAGTATCCATACATGCTGAAGGAGTTCCTGCGTGCGTCGTGCTGCGGACTCACGGCAAGTACGTTGTGGGACGGGAGGAGTACGGTCAGCGGCGGTTTGCTTACGATTGACGCGGACGACAAGCTGGTCGCATTCGACGCGCTGGACAGCGAGACGTTCAGGTCATACCTGTTCGACCACTGCCGCATCGGATTCTCAGACACGTCCTCCGCGATGGACATCAACTTCCGAATCAGGTTCTCGAGACGTTAGCCGACCCTACTTCGCGAGCGAGAAGCCCGAGTACACAAAGCCTGGGCTCACCACGCAGGATGCGAGCGCGTCCTCGGTCGAGGGCACGGTGCGCTGCCACACGCCGGCGGGCACCACGAGCTGGGTGCATGCGTCCCGAGGGGCGTCCTGCCGGGAGGGCGCGTCCTTCTCGCCCGCGGGACCGGGTAGGTAGAGCGTGTGGCGCGTCGCGTGCTTGAGGTCCGGGGCGTCGCCCGTGCCCGCCAGCTCGAGCGTGATGGCGCCGGGGCCGTGCCAGAGCCAGAGCTCGTCGGCGTCCACCACGTGCCAGGCGCTCGCGTCGCCGGCAGGCAGCAGGAAGTAGATGAGCGAGGCGAGCGGGCGCGCGGAGGTGCTGTCCTCGCTGAGGTCGGCCGCGGAGGCGTCGCCCGTCGCGACGGTGGCCGACTGCCACGTGCGGCGGTACCAGCCGCCCTCGGGGTGCGGCGCGAGGCCGAGCGCGGCCACCAGGCCCTGCGCGTAGGGGCTGAGCTGGGCGGACGTGCGGTCTGCGGCGTTGCGGTCAGTTCCAGATGCGGTCATAGGCGACCCTTCCCTCGATGATGGTGGCGCGGCAGGTGCCGGAGCCGTGGCGCACGAAGCGCTCCATGGTGTCCTCGAGCGCCTGGGGCGACGACACGTCGACCGGCACGTCGAAGAACGCGAGGTCGGCCCGGGCGCCCACGTTGATCTGGCCGATGCGCTTGGGACCGCAGTTGAGGCCCATGGCCTCCGCGCCGCCCAGCGTCATCATGCGGATGAGCCGGTGCGAGAGGTCCGGGCCCTCGTAGCCCTGCGCGATGGCGATGTCGTACAGCATGGCGATGTCGTCCAGGACGTCGAGGCTGGGGCAGGACGAGAGCGAGTCCGTGCCGACGCAGAGGGGGTTGCCCTCCTCAAGGTAGCGCGCGACGGGGGCGTCCGCGCCGGTGCAGGTGACGCGGTTGGAGCGCGGGCACAGCGCCACGGAGACGCCGCGCTGCCGCAGGATCCTGCGGTCCTCGCGCGAGGCGTGGACGCCGTGGGCTATGTGGACGTCCGGTCCCAGGACGGCGAGCTGGTCCAGGAACTGGATGGCGCTTGCGCCGGCACCCGCGCGCTTGAGGTCGTTGAAGCTCTGCCACTCCGTGCGGTTCCACGCCCAGGACGTTTGGTTGGTGAGGCGCGAGGGCAGGTGGCCGGCCTCGGCCGGGGTCTCGCCCAGGTGGATGTGCAGGCGCATGCCCAGCTGGCGCGCGATGTCCGGCAGGTCGAGCAGCGGCCCCGAGCCCAGCGAGTACGGCGCGTGCGGGCTGATGCCCAGCTCCGTCACGCCCATCCTGCGGATCTGGGCGATGTGGTCGAGAAGGGCCTCCTTCCCGTGCTGCTTCCAGTCCTCGTTGTCCCAGTCCATCACCTCCCAGTACGCGATGCCGTGGAGCCCCTGGGAGAGGAGGGCGTCCGCGGCCTCCACGTCGCTCACGACGTCCGCCGCGGCCGTGATGCCGGCCTCGACCATCTGGCGCGCGCCCTGGTGCGACCACTCGCGCCAGGGCTTCTGCTCCGGGCTGTCGTATATCTTGTTGAACGCGAGCTCCCACGCGCGGAAGCTGGGGTACTCGCGCGAGCCCACGGATGCCATGCCCGTGTACTGCAGGTGCGTGTGCGCGTTGACAAGGCCGGGCGTGACGAGCCCGCGCCACGGGCGCACGTCCACCTGCTGCGCGGAGAGGCCGTCCTCCGTCAGCTTCTGCTCCACCCACGCGCGCGTGCCCACGTGCAGGATGCGGCCGTCGCGCACGGCGACGGCACCGCCGCAGATGACGGGCCCGGTCACGGGGATGACGAGCGGCGCGGCGTACAGGGTGGCCTTTGGTTGCTGGCTCATGGGAGCTCCCTTGGGTTGGGTGACGCGGGTGTGGCGGGTGTGGCGACGGCGTCCGAGAAGCGCGTGACGCGCCAATCGGGAACGAAGGCGGAGCCGTCCGCCGTGCCGGCTGCGGGGGCGGCGTCCAGCGTGACGCCGCGGGCCGCGAGCGCGAGCGTGGCGATGCGGCGGTCGGCCTGTGGCCCCAGGCGCAGGACCCGGTTGGGGAGGGTGCCGCGGTTGCGCAGCAGGTGCTCCACGGCCAGGAGCTGCACGGCAAAGCTCAGGTCCATTATCTGGATCGGGTTGCCGGGGCCCACGGCGTAGTTGACACCGTCGCCGGCGGCAAGCAGCTCGAGCGTCGGCCCCTGGGGAACGCGCAGCCGGGAGATGCCGTCCTTCTTGCCCGGAAGGATGGCGCCGCCTGCGGCGACCACCTGGTCGAGCGCGACCTCGTTGGCGATGCCGCCGATCACGACCACGCGGCAGCCATTGGGAAGGGTGCGCAGGAGGTCGAGCGGTAGCGTGTGGCGGACGCCCGTTGCGGAGACGACCATGTCCGCGGCGGGGAGGGCGTCGGTCGCGCGGGCGACCTCGAAGCCCGCAAAGCGCGCCTCGAGCGCGCGGACCGGGTCGAGCTCGACCACGGTGACGCGGGCGCCCAGCGCACGGACGCGGCGCGCGAAGCCCTCGCCCACGGGGCCGTAGCCCATGACGGCGACGCGCGCGTGGTCGAAGCAGCCCGCGCCCATGAGCTCGAGCGTGGTGGCGACGCAGGTCTCGCCCGTGCCGTGGCGGTTGTCGAAGCGGGTCTTGAGCCGCGAGTCGTTGACGGCGACCACCGGGAAGGGCAGCTCGCCCGTGGCCTGCATGGACTCGAAGGCGCGCACGCCGGACGTGGTCTCCTCCGCGACGCCCACGAGCTGGGGCAGGAGCGCAGGACGCTCCATCACGAGCAGCCGCGCGAAGTTGGCGCCGTCGTCTATCACCACGTTGGGCCGGATGCGGTCCATCAGGCGGAGCGCCCCCTCGCGCTCCTGCGCGGGGGTCCAGGCGGAGTTGGCCTCGATGGCGTAGCCGCGGGAGGCGAGCTCGTCCGCAATGTACTGGTGGCACTCGTGCGCGTGGCAGTAGACGCCCACGATGGCGCCGGCCTGCGCGAGGCGCTCCACGAGCACGGCCGTCTTGGGCTCCACGATGAGGCTCATGGCCACGCGCACGTCCCTGAGCAGGCCGTCCGCCGCGAGCTCCTTGGCGAGCGCGGCGGATACGGGCATGCCCTCGCGGGCGCGGGCCCAGGCCTCGGCGGCCGAGGGCTCCTCGTGGGCGGGCAGCTCCGGGTAGCGCAGGCGCGCGGCGGGGTCGGCCGTGGGGACGAGGCCCCACTCGGCCATGCGGAGGGCAAGCGCGCCCCGGTCCGCATGGAGGTCCTTCTCGCCCACGTAGACGGACGATCCCGCCAGCGACGAGTTTGTGGCCTGCGCCCATGCGCACGCCCAGTTGGCAAAGGTGTCTTGGGTGTCCGTGGCCCCTCCCTTGGTTGCGGTTGTCTGCCGTTCCGTGGCAGGCGTCGCGGCGGCCCGTCGGCCCGGCAAGGTTGCGGGGATTTATATGCGGGCGCGCGCGTGGCCTTAACGCGGCGGCACAAAGATAGTATCGTCATGTCGCATTGCGGGGTAATTTCACGCGCAATGAAAACACAGTGGAGAAGGACCGGCGCCGCGGTCGCGACGCCGTGCCAGAAGGGACCTACCATGGAGCAGATCGCAAGCTTTACCATCGACCACCTTCGCCTCGAGCCGGGCGTGTACGTGAGCCGCGTCGACCGCGACCCCAAGACCGGCGCCGTCATCACCACGTTTGACCTGCGCCTCACGGCTCCCAACCGCGAGCCCGTGATGGACACCGCCGCGGTCCACGCCATCGAGCACCTGCTTGCCACGTACTTCCGCAACGACGCCGAGTGGGCAAGCCGCGTGGTCTACTTTGGGCCCATGGGCTGCCGCACGGGCTTCTACCTGCTGATCTTTGGCGAGTGCACGCCGCAGGAGGTGCTGCCCCTGCTGAAGGGCGGCTTCGAGTTCGTGCGCGACTTCGAGGGCGAGATCCCCGGCGCCAAGCCGGCCGAGTGCGGCAACTACCACGACTCCGACCTCAACCAGGCCAAGTGGTGGGCGCGCCGCTACCTGGACAAGACGCTCAACGTGATCGACGACGCCCACATGAACTACCCGGGCACCATCTAGGGGGCGCGCGTGACGCTGGGAATCATCGGCGCGATGGACGTCGAGGTGGAGCAGCTCAGGGCGCACCTCGAGCGTCCGCACGCCACCGTCGTGAGCGGCATGGAGTTCTGCGAGGGAACGCTGTCCGGCGTGCCCGTCGTGGTCGTGCGCTGCGGCGTGGGCGGCACCAACGCCGCCATCTGCACGCAGACGCTCGTGCTGCGCTTTGGCGCGGACCGCGTGATCAACACGGGCGTCGCCGGCTCGCTGAGCGACGACGTGGACATCGCCGACGTGGTGGTGTCCTCCGACGTGGCCCACTACGACGTGGACGTGCAGAACCTGGGCTACCGTCCCGGCGAGGTGCCGGGCATGGGCGTGGTGGCGTTTCCCGCGGACGCCGGCCTGCGCGACGCCGCCGTGGCGGCCGTGCGCGAGGCCGCGCCCCAGGCCCACGTGTTTGTTGGCCGCGTGGCCTCCGGCGACCACTTCGTGCGCACGCAGGAAGAGAAGGACGCGATCGTGCGCGACTTTGGCGCGCTCTGCTGCGAGATGGAGGGTGCCGACATCGCGCACGCCTGCTACGTCAACCACGTGCCCTTCGTGGTGGTGCGCGCCATCAGCGACAAGGCCAACGGCGACGCCACCGACGTCTACCCCAATTTCGAGCGCAGCTCCGCGCTCCTGTGCGCCTCTGTGGTGGAGCGCATGGTCGCAGGCCTGGCGTAGCGGCGTGGCGGGCGCGACGGACATGCCGGGCGCGGGCGACCCGCGCGACACGAGGGGGACCTCCGGGGCGAGGACGGACCTTCCCGCCGTGGAGGTCCTCGACTCCTGCGAGTCCACCAACGACGAGGCCCGCGACCGCGCGCTCGCCGGCGCCCCGCATGGCGCGGCTGTCGCGGCGCACCGCCAGACGCTGGGCCGCGGCCGCAGGGGGCACGTGTGGGTTTCTCCCCCTGGGGGCCTGTACCTCTCCATCGTGCTACGTCCCGACGTGCCCGCGCGCGGCGACGCGGGCGAGAAGGACGGCCCCCTCGCCGACGACCGCGGCCTGGGGCTCCTGCGCGCGCTGCCCGTCGCGAGCGGACTCGGCGCGCTTGACGCCTGCCGCGCACTCGGTGCGACGGCCCCGCACCTCAAATGGCCCAACGACCTGGTCATATGCAACAGTGTCGACCGTGTGCGCAAGCTCGGCGGCATCCTGGTGGAGCTCTCCGCCTCGTCCGCGGGCGGCTTCGCCGTGTGCGGCATCGGCGTGAACCTGACGCGCCCCAGGGGCAACGGCATCCGCCCCGCGGCCGTGCGCGACGGGATGGTCGGCGCGTTCGAGCCCGCCTACCTGGGCGAGTGCCTGGACGGCGGCGCGCTTCCGGACTACGACGCCGTCGCAACAGCCTTTCGCGACGCGATCGTGTCCCGCGTGGACGCGTGGGCGGCGGGGCTCGCGGCCCGGCCCGGCAACGGTCCGCTGGCGCCGATTCTGGCCGACTACCAGGCATCTCTCTACAACCTTGGCCACAGGGTGCGCGCCGTGGCGACCGACGGCAGCCTGGCGGGGGAGGGCACGTTCCTCTCCGTCGACGCCTGGGGGCATGCCGTGCTGGGGCTTGCCGATGGCACGACGCTTGCGGTCGATTGCGAACGCACTTCTCTGCGGGACGCCTGGGCGAGTGCCCGCTAGTTCGGACCTGCTCACCTGAGTGGCTATCGAGCAAAGGTGGTCCGCCGTGTGCAGGTTCGGAGAAGTTCTTCTCGCCATGAGCTCAAAGTTGACAAGTCAACATTACCGCGTACACTACATTGCGTACACTGCGATAGTTAGATAGACTAACTAAAGGAAATCGGCCCGACTCACGCCGGACCCCACGGGCTTCCAAGCCCACCGTTCGCGCAGTCATGGCAGGTTCCGGTCAACGTCGTCACACGGGGGAGGCACTCGTGCCCAAGTCCTTTGAGCGGCATGCACAAGAGCTCGTGGTATCCTCTGACGCCCCTGCGGACCAAATCGACGTCAGCAACGGATACGACTTCATAGCCGAGATCTCGCGACTGCTCAGCAACACCTACGACTCCATCGACCGCCTCGAGACGCTCACGCAGCGCTCGCACGGGATCGACCTCACCGTCTCGGAGCTCAACCTCATCGAGGTGGTGGGCAGAAAGACGCTTCACAAGGACGCGACCATCGGCATGTCCGAGCTCGCGCGCACGCTGGACATCCGCGTCCCGTCCGCGACGGCAGCCGTCAACAGGCTCGTCAAGCGGGGCTACGTCCAGAAGAAGCGCGATCCCGAGGACGCGCGCCGCGTCAACGTGGTGCTCACGCGCAAGGGCGAGAAGGTCTTTCGCCTCCACGCGGTCTTCAACCGGCGCATGGCGCAGGAGGTCTCGGACGGGCTCTCTGTCTCCGAGCGCCGCGTCCTTCTCGACGGAATCAGGCGCCTCGAGCACTTCTATGCCAAGGCGCAGCAGTCGCAGCGCGAATACCTCAAGAAGATGTCTGTCTCGAAGGGAGGCAGGGGCTAGTGTCCTACACCATCATCGGCACGGGCTCGGCACTTCCCGCGCGCAGTGTGACCAACGACGAGCTCTCCACGTTCCTCGACACCAGCGACGAGTGGATCAGCTCGCGCACCGGCATCAGGGAGCGCAGGGTCTGCACCACGGAGTCCCTGGACGACCTGGGGGAGTCCGCCTCCAGGCGCGCGCTCGAGTCCGCCGGCATCGCGCCGCAGGACCTCGACCTCATCGTGTGCTCGACCACCACGGCCGACCACCTCATGCCCGCGGAGGCCTGCGCCGTCGCGGAGCGCCTCGGCGCCAGCTGCCCGGCGTTCGACGTGTCCGCCGCGTGCTCGGGCTTCGTGTTCGCGCTCGACGTCGCGGACGGCTACCTCTCGCGCGGCAGGGCCAAGACGGCGCTCGTCCTCTCGGCCGAGAAGTGCTCGCGCATCATGGACTGGGAGGACCGCACCACCTGCGTGCTCTTTGGAGACGCCGCCGCGGCGGTCGTCGTGCGCGCGGGAGGCGAGTCGCCGCTGTGGTGCCGCCTGCGCACCATCCCCAACGTTGCGGCGATCGACGTCCCCGGCGTCGCGGGCAACAGCCCGTTCGACTCCACCGTCGCGACCGCGCCGGCAAGCGCCATGACCATGCGCGGCCGCAGCGTCTACCGCTTCGCCGTCACGGAGGTCACCCGCGAGCTGCGCCAGATGTCGGAGCAGACGGGTGTGCCGCTTGACCAGATCGACCACTTCGTCCTCCATCAGGCAAACGAGAGGATCGTGGACGCCGTGGTCGAGCGCCTCGGCGTGGACCCGTCCCGCGCGGTGCTGAACCTCGCGCACACGGGCAACGTCTCGAGTGCCTGCATCCCGCTCGCGCTCGACGGCATGGCGCGCCGGGGCGAGCTCAGGCCCGGCGAGCTCGTGGCCCTCGTGGGCTTCGGCGCAGGGCTCGACGTCGCCTCCGCGCTCGTGCGCTGGGAGGCGGAACCAGAGGCAACCCCAAGCTAGTCGCATGCTCCACGGCGCGACACCGCGCCATCGCATAGGTAACCCGGGTGCCACAAGGGCGCCCTCGTACGCACCGGAGACGGTGCCCAAAGATAGGAGAGAACCATGGCAGAGTCCACCTTCGATCGCGTCGTCGCCATCCTCAAGGACCAGGAGGGCCTGGACGACGTCGAGCTCACCCGCGACACCAACCTCGCGAGCGTCGGCCTCGACTCCATGGCCACCGTCGAGGCGGTCATGGCCTGCGAGGACGAGTTCGGCATCGAGATCGACCCCGAGGCCAACCCGCAGACCGTGGGCGAGTTCGTCGACATCGTCGACGGCCTTCTCAACAAGTAGGCCCAAGGCCCAAAGCAAACGACAAGACTAAGGATTCAGCGCACATGATCAAGACCCCACTCTGTGACCTCGTGGGCATCGAGAAGCCCATCTTCCAGGGCGGCATGGCGTGGATTGCCGACGCGAGCCTCGCCGCTGCCGTCTCCGAGGCTGGCGGCCTCGGCATCATCTCCGCCATGAACGCCGGACCCGACTGGGTTCGCGAGCAGATCAGGGACGTCCGCACGCGCACGCAGAGGCCGTTCGGCGTCAACGTGATGCTCCAGAGCCCCTTCGCGGCCGACGTCGCCAAGGTCGTCGCCGAGGAGCGCGTGCCCGTCGTGGTCACGGGTGCGGGCAACCCCAGCAAGTACATGGCCGACTGGAAGGCGGCCGGCGTCAAGGTCATCCCCGTGGTGTCCTCGGTCGCCCTGGCCCGCCTTCTCGAGCGCGCCGGCGCCGACGCCTTCGTGGCCGAGGGCGGCGAGTCCGGCGGCCACATCGGCGAGCTCTCCACCATGGTCCTCGTGCCGCAGGTGGTCGACGCCGTCAAGGTGCCGGTCCTCGCGGCCGGCGGTATCGCGGACGGCAGGCAGGCCGCCGCGGCCTTCATGCTGGGCGCCCTGGGCATCCAGGTGGGCACGCGCTTCCTCGTGGCCCGCGAGTGCACGGTGAGCCAGGAGTACAAGGACCGCATCCTCAAGGCCAAGGACCTCTCCACCATCGTCACGGGCCGCAGCATGAACGGCGCCGTCAGGTGCCTCAAGACGCCCTTCTCGCAGGAGTTCGCGCGCATGGAGCGCGAGGGCGCCACGCCCGAGGAGCTCGGCAAGTTCGGCGCGGGGTCCCTCCGCAAGGCCGCCAAGGACGGCAACTACCAGGAGGGCTCGTTCATGGCCGGCGAGGTCGCCGCGATGGTGCACGAGGAGCAGACTGCCGCCCAGATCGTGGACGACCTGATGGACGGCGCCGAGGCCTGCCTCAAGGAGGCCACCAAATGGGTGAGGTAGCAGTCGCTGCGGGCGAGAAGGGCGCCTCCGCACGCGCACTTCCCAACGTCGCGTTCCTCTTCGCGGGCCAGGGCTCGCAGAAGCCGGGCATGGGACGCGAGCTCTCCGAGGCGTCCGCGGCCGCGAGGGCGGTCTTCTCCGCGGCGGACTCCGTCCGTCCCGGCACGAGCGCCCAGTGCTTCGCGGGCACCAAGGAGGAGCTCTCGCTCACCGTCAACACGCAGCCCTGCGTGCTGGCCGTCGACCTTGCCGCGGCCGAGGCGCTGCGCGAGCGCGGCGTGGTGCCCGCGGCCGTCGCGGGCCACTCCCTGGGCGAGCTGGGCGCACTGGCCTTTGCCGGCGCCCTCACGCCCGGGGGCGCGTTCCAGCTCGCGGTCGAGCGCGCGACGCTCATGACCGCGTGCTGCGAGGCGCATCCCGGCGCCATGCGCGCCGTGCTCAAGCTCGAGCCCGCCAAGGTGGAGGAGCTCGCGGCGCAGGCCGGCGAGGCGTGGGCGGTCAACTACAACAGTCCGCTCCAGACCGTGGTCGCGGGCTCGCCCGAGGCCTGCGCGACGCTGGACGGCCTGGTCAAGGCCGCTGGCGGCCGCAGCGTCAAGGTGGCCGTCTCCGGCGCGTTCCACAGCCCGTACATGGCGGACGCCACGGAAGGCCTCGCGGCGTGGCTCGACGGGCACCCGCTCGCGCAGCCCGCGATTCCGTGCTGGTCCAACCTCACGGGCAAGCCCTACGAGGGCGACGCCGCCGCGATGGCCCAGACCCTCTCGCGCCAGGTCTCGAACCCGGTGCGCTGGGTGGACGAGCTGCGCGGCATGCAGGCGGCCGGCATCGACACCTTCGTGGAGGTCGGGCCCGGCCACACGCTCACGGGACTCGTCAAGCGCACGCTCGAGGGCGTCACCGCGCTCTGCGTGGAGACCCCCGACCAGCTCGACGCGGCCGTGAGCCAGATCTTGGAGGCATAGCGCATGGATAGCAACAACACGACGGGCCAGGGGGACGCGGCGCGCAGGGTCGCGCTCGTCACGGGTGGCTCGCGCGGCATCGGCCGCGCCTGCGCGGAGCGCTTCGCGCGCGACGGCTACGACGTGGCCATCGTCTACGCCGGGAACGAGGCCGCCGCGGCAGAGTGCGTTGCCGCCCTCGAGCAGCTGGGCGCACGCGCCAAGGCCTACCGCTGCGACGTGTCCGACTCCGCGGCCGTCAAGGCCACGGTAAAGCAGGTCACGGACGACTTCGGCCCCGTCTGGGCGCTCGTGAACGACGCGGGCGTCACGCGCGACGGCCTGTTCGCGCGCATGCGCGACGAGGACTTCGACCGCGTGATCGAGGTCAACCTCAAGGGCACGTTCAACATGACGCGCGCCCTGGCCAGGAACTTCGTGCGACAGCGCGGCGGGCGCATCGTCAACGTGAGCTCCGTCGTGGGTCTGCACGGCAACGCCGGCCAGGTCAACTACGCCGCCTCCAAGGCGGGCGTCGTGGGCCTCACCAAGTCCGTGGCACAGGAGCTCGCGGGCCGCGGCGTCACCGCAAACGCCGTCGCGCCGGGCTTCATCGCGACGGACATGACGGACAAGCTCACGCAGGAGGCCCGCGACGGCTACGCCGCGCGCATCCCGCTGGGCCGCCTGGGCACGGCGGACGAGGTGGCCGAGGTCGTCGCGTTTCTCGCCTCGGACGCCGCGCGCTACGTGACGGGCGAGGTCATCAGGGTCGACGGCGGACTTTGCATGTAGACGGGGCGCTCATGCGCCCCAGAGGGGATATCACATGGATCGCAGGGTAGTCATCACGGGCATGGGGGCCATCACTCCCGTGGGCAACACCGCCCCCCAGAGCTGGGACGCGCTCGTCAGGGGCGAGTCCGGCATCGGGCCCATCACGGCGTTCGACACCACGGGCTTCCGCGTGAGCGTGGCCGCCGAGGTCAAGGGGTTCGACGCGGCCGCGGCCCTTGGCAAGTCCGTGGCGCTGCACAACGACCGCAACGTGCAGTTCGCGCTCGTGGCGTCCGACGAGGCCATGGCGTCGTCCGGCCTCGACGCCGAGGGCGCCATCGACCCGGAGCGCCTGGGCGTGTACGTGGGCTCGGGCGTGGGCGGCATCGGCACCACCGAGGCGCAGGTCAAGCGCCTGATGGACGGCGGCGCGCGCAAGGTGAGCCC
>NZ_JBJEHW010000120.1:0-2794 GCF_051876455.1 Parafannyhessea sp. | reverse complement strand
CGGCGGACGCCGCGGTCATGGTGATCGACGGCGCCAAGGGCGTCGAGGCCCAGACCAAGAAGCTCTTCAAGGTCTGCACGCTGCGCCACATCCCCATCTTCACCTTCATCAACAAGCTCGACCACGACACGCGCGACCCCTTCGACCTCACGGAGGAGATCGAGACGGTCCTGGGCATCGGAACGTACCCCATGAACTGGCCCATCGGCTCCGGGCGCAACTTCCGCGGCGTGTTCGACCGCAGCTCGCGCCACGTGATCGCCTTCGAGGGCGACGGCCATGCCAACGCCACCAAGAAGGTTAACGAGATCGAGGCCGAGCTGGGCGACCCCGCCCTGGACGAGCTCATCGGCCAGGAGAACCACCAGACCCTGATGGACGACATCGAGCTCCTGGACGGCGCCGACAACGAGTTCGACCTCGAGGCGGTCCGGACCGGCCGCCTGACCCCGGTGTTCTTTGGCTCGGCACTCACCAACTTCGGCGTGGAGCCGTTCCTCAAGGACTTCCTGCGCCTGGCGCCCTCGCCCAGCGCCTACAAGGACGTGCTCACGGGCGAGAAGGTCGAGCCCACGCGGCCCGAGTTCAGCGGCTTCGTGTTCAAGATCCAGGCCAACATGGACCGCCACCACCGCGACCGCATCGCCTTCGTGCGCATCTGCTCCGGCAAGTTCGAGCGCGGCATGACGGCCTACCACGTGCAGGGCAAGCGCCCCATCAAACTCGCGACCGGCACCTCCATGATGGCCGACGACCGCGCCATCGTGGACGAGGCCTATGCGGGCGACATCGTGGGCCTGTTCGACCCGGGCATCTTCTCCATCGGCGACACCGTGTGCGCGGGCAAACCGCACGTGCAGTTCCCCCAGATCCCCACCTTTGCGCCGGAGCACTTCGCGCGCATCACGCAGGTCGACACGCTCAAGCGCAAGCAGTTCGTCAAGGGCGTGGAGGAGCTCGCGCAGGAGGGCGCCATCCAGATCTTCCGCGAGCTGGGCATGGGCCTGGAGAGCGTGATCGTGGGCGTGGTCGGCGTGCTGCAGCTCGACGTGCTGGAGCGCCGCCTCAAGAGCGAGTACGGCGTCGAGGTGAGCCGCCACCCGCTCCCGTACCACGAGATCCGCTGGATCCAGAACGACCCGGAGGAGCTCGACATGGCGAGCCTCAACCTCTCGCGCGACACTGGTCGCGTGGAGGACATGCGCGGCGGCCGCCTGCTGCTCTTCACCAACGAGTTCAACGTCCGCTGGGCGGAGGAGCGCAACCCCGACCTCAAGCTCAGCGAGTTCGGCAACGTCACGTTCTAGGTGGAGGTCCACATGCCGACGCTACTGGTACTGGCTCCGTTCTGCGACGAGCACATGACGGCGATTGCCGAGGCGGCGGGTCCCGGCTGGACCATCGAGCGCCACTGGCCGGCGGACATGTCGTCGACCAAGGCCATGTGCTCGGGCAGGTACGACCTCTCAGACGACGAGCTGGTGGCGGCGCTCGTGCGCGCCGACGCCGTGATAGGCGAGCCGGCGCTGCCGCTGCTGCGACGTGCGGCCGACGAGGGGTCGCGCCTGAGGCTCGTGCAGGCCACGTGGGCGGGGACGGACCGCTACACCAGGGGCGACGTCGCGTTTCCCGCGGGCGCGAGCCTGTGCTCCGCCGTGGGCGGCTTTGGGCAGCTCATTTCCCAGTACGTGCTGGCGCAGGTCCTGGGGCTCATGCAGAACCTGCCCGCCTACCGCGACCAGCAGTGTCGGGCCAGCTGGGACGACCTGGGTGCCGTGGGCTCGCTCGACGGCGCGCGTGTGCTCGTGTTTGGCGCGGGCAACATCGGCGGCTGGGTGGCGCGGCGCCTGCGCGGCTTCGACTGCACCGTGACCGGCGTGTGCCGTGACACGTCGCGCCCGCGCGAGGGCTTTGACCGGCTGGTCACGCTGGACGAGGCCGAGGGCGAGCTTGCGTCCGCGGACGTGGTGGTTGGTGCGCTGCCCAACACGGAGGTCACGGCCGGCTGGATGGGCGGGAGGCGCCTGAGGCTCATGAAGCCGGGCGCCGTGCTCGTGAACGTGGGGCGCGGCACCTTTGTGGACGCGGACGCGCTCGCGGAGGTGCTGGCAGAGGGGGCGATTCGCGGGGCGGCGCTCGACGTGACGGCCCCGGAGCCGCTGCCGGCCGACCATCCGCTCTGGCGGGAGCCGCGCTGCTTCATCACGCCGCACGTCTCCGGCGGCTCGTTTGGCCGCAATCGTCAGACGGAGGACGCCATCTGTCGGATTTGCTGCGACAACCTGCGGGCGCTGCGCACGGGCGCACCGCTCAGGAACCTGGTGCCCGCGAGCGCGTTCGAGGTCGCGCCGCGATAGGGGCTGGTGCGACGACGGATCGCCCTGACGTGGGCCACACTCACAAAGCACGCTTTGTGAGTGTGGCCTGCTGCTTCATGCGTAACAGGCGACCGAAGGCGCCGGCCAATCGCAAAACGCGTTTTGCGACCGAGGGCCAATTCGCATTTGCGCTGGTAGGTGACAAGCAGTCCCCAATCACAAATCATGATTTGCGATGGGGGGCCAGAGCTGTCGTCGCGGTCCCGCCCCGTGCCCGTCCCAAGTCGAAACACGCGCACAAGCTTCCCGTAACGCGACGTAGCGCGCCCCGCAACCACGCCGCCCTACCATGGCCGCAGGCGACGCGGCACGCGCCACGGGCCGCGCCATACGCACGCACGGGGAAGGACCTAACGATGCCTTCGGACAGTTTCGACTTCTACGCACCAACCCGCCTGCTCTTTGGCCCCGGCCAG
>NZ_JBJEHW010000119.1:0-2845 GCF_051876455.1 Parafannyhessea sp. | reverse complement strand
GCGCTCAAGAGCTGCATGGACGAGGTCCTGTGGATCTACCAGCGCAAGTCCAACAACGTGCACGACCTCAAGCCCCACATCTGGGACGAGTGGGCCGATGAGAGCGGCTCCATCGGCAAGGCCTACGGCTACCAGGTGGGCCAGGTGAGCCACTACGCCGACGGCGACTACGACCAGATGGACCGCGTCCTCAAGGACCTGCGCGAGAACCCGTTCAGCCGCAGGATCATGACGAACCTCTACACCTTTGCGGACCTGTCCGAGATGCACCTCTATCCCTGCGCGTACAACGCCATCTACAACGTGACCGAGCACCCCGGCGACGACCGCCCCACGCTCAACATGGTCCTCGTGCAGCGCAGCCAGGACGTCCTCGCGGCCAACAACTGGAACGTGTGCCAGTACGCCATCCTGCTCATGATGGTCGCGCAGGTAAGCAACATGAACGCCGGCGAGCTGGTGCACATGATCGCGGACGCGCACATCTACGACCGCCATGTCGACATCGTGAAGGAGCTCATCAGCCGGCCCACCTACCCGGCGCCCAAGGTACACCTCAACCCCTACGTGCACGACTTCTACGACTTCACGACGGACGACCTCATCGTCGAGGGCTACGAGCACGGCCCGCAGGTGAGGGACATCCCCATCGCGATCTAGCGTCGCGGCAAGCAACGACCTCTGGAGGCCACATGAACGCAATAGTCGCGGTGTGCGACGACTGGGGCATCGGCCTCAACGGCGGGCTTCTCGTCCACAGCAAGGCCGACATGCACCGCTTTGTGGAACTCACCATGGGCGGCACCGTTGTTATGGGGAGAAGGACGCTCGAGAGCTTCCCGGGAGGCCCCCTCAAGGGACGCAGGAACGTGGTCGTGACCCACGACCCGGCGAGCCTTCCCGAGGGCGTCATGGGCGTCACGTCCCCCCAGGCGGCGCTCGAGGCCGTCGCGGACGATGATCCCTCCCGCACCTGGCTCATCGGCGGGGAGTCCATGTACCGCGCGCTTCTTCCCCACTGCGAGCGCGCCTACGTCACGAAGTTCGACGTCACGCTGCCCGCGGACGCGTTCTTCCCCAACCTGGACGAGGACCCCGCCTGGCACGTGGAGTCCATCGAGGAGGGCGGCGTCACCAAGAGGGGCAAGGCCTTCTCGTTCGTGACGTACGCGCACGACGCGAGGTAGCCCGCAACCAGACCGTTCGAGCTGACGAGTGGCCGTCTCCCGCACGCGGGGGCGGCCACTTTTTGCGCGCGTCAGCCACGCCATCACTTGTCTGCGAGGAGGGCCTCCAGCGCGACCACAAGCCCCTCCGGGTCGCCGCACCCGCACTCGACCCTGAGCCATGGGATGCCCGTGTCGTCACAAAGCAGATGGGCACGGCTTGCGGTGCCGCCCGGCACATGGCTGCCACAGAGGTCGCGGCCATCGTCGCAAGGGATCCCGGCGCCCGCGCCCGGCACAAGCCTCGCGTCCACCAGGGGGCCAAAGCCGTCCTCGAGGTTAGCGGCTCCGGCCTCGTACGACGGGTCGTCGGTCAGTCCCGGGTAGCGCACCTCGCAAACGGCCGGGTGGCACCTGAGGTACGCCGCGACGACCTGGGCGTTGTCGTTCGCCTTGCGGCGCCTGCGGTCGTAGTCGGCCATGCCGCGCGACAGCTCGCGCACGGCGTCCCCGCATGGCGCGGGCTGGGCTGCCACGGCATCCGCAAGTCCCCCGCAGCCGTTGCGCCCCTGCAGAGCCTCGCGCCGGAGTCCGACCATGACCATGCCGCAGCCGCGCCGTTGCACCACGCGGTCGAGCGACGCGAGCGCCACGTCCGCACCGAGCCTGCCGGCAGGACATCCCAGGGCTGACGTCAGGCTCACATCCAACGCGAGCGGCCTGCGCTCGTCCGCCGCCGTGGCGTCCCTCCGCCGCGCGAGCACGCGGACGTCCGTCATCCCCAGCGGCACGCCGCCAAGCGGCGCCACCACGGCATCGGGGTCCAGCCCCAGCCGCGACGCGACGTCACCCACGCCCGGCGCGGCCACGACCCATGCGCGGCTCCTGCCGCCAAGCGCCCGCGCGAACGTGCGACATGCTTCCCGCAGGGCCTCCTCGACGGAGCCGCCCCGTCCTTCTCCCCCGCCCATCTCCGCGTCAGCCATGCATCAACTCCAAGCCCCCATCCTGTTTGACGTCACCACTCTACCCCATGGCGCCCTTACCCCGCGGGCCAGAAGGACGCGCTTTGCCGGCTGGTGCCGCCATGAAAGAGGCCGCCCCACCTTGGTGGGACGGCCTTGCCGTGCTCTGTGCGCGAGTGGTTGTGCCTTGCCGGAACTAGCCGCGACGCTCGCGAATCTCCTCCGTGATGTCCTTCACGAAGTCGGCCAGGTCGCGCTGCGTGGTCTCGTTGGTCGCGCGGTCGCGGACGCTGATGTTGCCGGCCTCCTTCTCCTTCTCGCCCAGGATCAGCATGTAGGGAACACGGTCGATGGAGCGGGCCTCGCGGATCTTGTAGCCAATCTTCTCGTCGCGGTCGTCGACCTTCACGCGCACGCCGGCGTCACGCAGCGTCTGCGCGACCTGGTTGGCGTAGTCGCGGGTCTTCTCGGAGACGGGAAGGACCTTGACCTGGCAGGGCGAGAGCCACGTGGGGAACTTGCCCGCGTACTGCTCGATGAGCATGCCGATGAAGCGCTCGAAGCTGCCGAAGCCCGCGCGGTGGATCATGATCGGCTGCTTCTTGCTGCCGTCCTTGTCCACGTACTCCAGCTGGAAGTTGTGCGGCAGCTGGAAGTCGAGCTGGATGGTGCCGCACTGCCACTCGCGGCCCAGGCAGTCCTGCAGGTGGAAGT
>NZ_JBJEHW010000118.1:0-2850 GCF_051876455.1 Parafannyhessea sp. | reverse complement strand
GCCCCTGGGGTTCTTGCCGTCCAGGTTCTCCCAGTTGTACTCGATCACGCCCTTGACGGAGAGCGAGTCGAGCAGCTCCTGCGCGCGCTCCTTGGAGACGCCCGCGCCTTCGGCCACCTGCTCCAGGGTCTCGGGCATGCGGCGCTTCATGTGGCGCGTGAGCGCGGCCTCCTCCTCGGTCATGACGGAGGCGAGGCCCCAGTAGTCCGGGTCGTCGTAGTTGGTCTTGTGGAGCATGCGGTCGGTCATCTTGGCGCCCTCGCGCAGGACGCCGGGCTTGGGTGCCTCGCCGGAGGCCGGTCCCGGGGCGTCGGGGGACGAGGGAACGTAGTGTTTGGCCTCGTCGTTTTCGACAAAGACCTCGTGCCTGTTGATGATCCTGAGCTTCCTACCCTGGGGGTTGACGCTCGGCACGCCGTCGTCGTCGAGCTTGGGCAGGCGGTTGCGCACCGCCACGTCCTCGTCCGTCATGCCGCGGCGCATGTCCTGCGCGCGCTCCTCGACCGTGGCGCCGCCGTAGGGCGCCTCCGGGCGGCCGGTCCTCGCGCCTGGCGCGTATGACGCCGCCTTGGTGGCCACGTCCTTCTCGCCCGCGTTATCGCCTGTAGCCATTGCCTCTCCTCCGCACTCACGTTTCCCCTCTACATGCATGGCACCGATTCTAGCAGGGCAGACTGTCCGTTTGACCAACTACCTGAAGGTTGGCGGCAGGCGGCGGGCGGGGCGCCGTCCGTCGGGTGCGGCGTGGCCGTGGTGCGGCCCGGTTGTGGAGAGTCTGCGGAGCGCGTCCTTGCATGAGTGCGCAGGGCGCCTGTGGGCGAGAAAAACGGCTGCCTTGACCTGCGGCGATGCGGAAGTGACGGCCTTCCAAAGGCTGCGGATAGACACGGGAGAGCCAGCCGCAAGGTCGCTGGCGCAAGCTCTGGACCTGCCTTCGAGCGCGCGGAGGAAGCACTGGCAACTGGGTCGATGTTTGGAGGAACGCATGGCTTTTGAGGCTAAGCACGCGAGGTTCGCTGGTCTTGGCAGGTCGATGGGGCGCCTTGCTGTGGTGGGAGGTCTGGCTGCCTGCATGGCCGCGGGCCAGGTCGCTCCCGCGGTGGCGCTGGCCGAGGGAACGGGGACGATAACCATAAAGGACGTGGTGTCGCGTGGCTCGGAGGGGAAGCTCGCCTACCTGGGCTACCAGATCTTCACGGCCAACGTGAGCGAGAAGGGCGAGGTGAGCGACCTCGCCTGGGCAAACGACGACGTGAAGGCAGAGGTCGAGGCAGTCATCAAGGCGGAGGACAAGTCGTACGCGGGCACAACGGCGCAGGACGCTGCCCTGTGGATGAGGTCGCACTTCTCCACCGGGAACACGGACGTGGTTGCCGCGCAAAGCGCCGCCGCAAAGATCGCCAAGGCCGTCCAGGGCAAGGCGAGCACCGTGCGCCTGAACGAGAACGCGTCGCAGCCCCTGAGCCGGGGCTACTGGCTCTTCGTGAGCGACTCGACCACGACGGACGGCAAGGACGGCGTCGCGGGCACGGCGCCGATCTTCACGCTCGTGGGGGCGCAGGCGACCACGGTGTACGCCAAGACCTCCGTCCCCAGCGGGCGAAAGACGGTCGCGACCGAGTCCGGGAGGGACACGGAGTCGCTGGACGCCAAGGTGGGCGACGTGCTCAACTACCGACTGAGCGGGACGCTGCCCACGAACCTCGACGCATACGAGAAGTACTACTACCAGTTTGAGGACACGCTCTCGAAGGGCCTCACGTACCAGGGCGACGCCAAGGTCAACGCACTGCGCTTTGACGGAGATGCGAAGAAGTGGGTCCCCACCGACGTGACCGGCAAGTTCAGCGTTGCAACCAAGGCCAACGCCGACGGGACGACGACCCTGACCGTGACCTGCGACGACGTGAAGGCGCTGCAGGAGGTCAAGGGCGACGGCCTCAGCAGACTCGAGGTCACGTACAAGGCGAAGGTCAACTCGAAGGCGGTCGTCGGCTCCGAGGGCAACGACAACAAGCTGACCCTGCACTTCTCGAACGACCCCAACTCCGACAGCAAGGGCACGGTCCGCGTGCCGGGGACCGAGACGTACACCTTCAGGCTCGACATCGCGAAGGTGGACAAGGCGACCAGGAAGTCGCTCTCCGGCGCCAAGTTCACGATCCAGGAGTACACGACGGACGGGCATGCCACGGGAAAGTACCTGCAGGCGGACGGCTCCCTGGGCGACGAGCCATATGAGTTCGAGACCAACGAGAAGGGCCTCATGAGCGTGCCGAGCATCGACTCGGGCGACTACCTCCTGCACGAGACGCAGGCACCCAAGAGCGACTCCGGCACCTACGACAAGATCGAGGACGTCAAGCTGCAGATCAGGGCGCACTACGTGATGCCCAACTCGCTCAACGTGGGTACGAGCAGCGGGCAGGACGGCACGAGCGCCTACTCCCTGAGTGCCAAGGTCCAGGGCACGGACGCCGAGGGCGGCATCGACGCCAATGGCGACGGCAAGATCGACCAGACGGACGCGAGCGAGAAGATCGTGGACGCCAAGGCAGGCATCGTGCGCGTGACCGTGGGCGACGGCCTCACGACGACCCTCCCCATCACGGGCGGCCAGGGCATCGTGCTCGCGGCCGGCACGGGACTCATCGTGATCGCGATATCCGCCATCGCGATGGGGCGCAGGCGCGACGTCATGAACGCGGAAGAGTAGAAGGGGTGATGGTCGATGCGGGTGAATCACGTTGCGGGAGCATCCACGGACTCGGCAGGTACGGTTGGTGCGCGTCGCCATGGCGTGGCCGCCCGCGTCGACCTCGCCCTCGTGGCGCTGGCGACGCTCCTGAC
>NZ_JBJEHW010000117.1:2373-13608 GCF_051876455.1 Parafannyhessea sp. | reverse complement strand
CTGGCTCCTGACCTGGGGCCTCATCACCGCGAACCTGATTGCGGCCGTCGTGGCGGGCGCCGGGCTGGCCGTGGACATCGTGATCGGCGGGAGCGTGGTGCTGCTCGTCCCGGAGGACCTGCGCTCGCAGGCGACGGAGCGCATGCTGCGCGTGTCGTCCTCCGTGCTCAAGCACATGAACGGCGGCCTCACGACGGAGAACTGCACGGCGGTGGGCCAGCTGCTCCTGCCCGAGACCACGGCCGCGGCCATCGTCATGTCGGACGACTGCGAGTACCTCGCCGTCGTGGGCGGGGACGAGGCCCGCATCAGCGTGCGCGTGGGCGACAGGATCGGCCCCTCCACCTCCGAGGTCATCTCCAGCGGGAGGATGCAGACCTTCTCGTTTGACAGGGACAGCGACTGGCGCGACGCCGCGGACGACGGGGGCTACGTGTCGCACGAGAAGGAGTACCCCGTCGGCGTGGTCGTCCCGCTCGTGGTGCAGGAGCACACCGTCGGCACGATCGGCTTCCTGTACAACAACGGCAGCGCGATCGACCGCACGCAGCTCACCATCGCGCGCGGCTTTGGCGAGCTCCTCTCCACGCAGCTGTCCGCCTACGAGCTCGACCGCCAGGCGGAGCTCACGGCCCGCGCGGAGGTCAAGGCGCTCCAGGCCCAGATCAACCCGCACTTCCTCTTCAACACGCTCAACACCATCGCGTCGCTCACGCGCACGGACCCCACCAAGGCCCGCGACCTGCTGCGCGAGTTCTCCTCGTTCTACCGCCACACGCTCGAGAGCTCGCAGTCGCTCATCCCGCTCTCCGAGGAGCTGGAGCAGACGCGCCGTTACCTCAAGATCGAGAAGGCGCGCTTTGGAGAGGACCGCATCCTGGAGAGCGAGTCCGTGGAGCCGGGGTGCGAGAAGGTCATGGTCCCGGGCTTCATCGTGCAGCCCATCGTGGAGAACGCCGTGCGCCACGCCATGCGCGACGAGGGCCCGCTCTCCATCGACATCCAGGTGGTGACCGATGGCGACGACGTGCTCATCGCCGTGGCGGACGACGGCCTTGGCATGAGCGAGGACGTGGCGGACCGCCTGCTCGAGCGCTCCTCGCAGGACTCGAGCAAGAGCCCCAAGGGCACGGGCATCGCGCTGCGCAACGTGGCGGAGCGGCTGAGGCGCTTCTACGGCGGCAACTCCAACCTCGAGATCATGTCCAAGGTGGGCGAGGGAACCGTCGTCACGCTGCGCCTTGCCAACGTCGCACCAAAAGAGCACGACGCTCGGATAGAATAGTGAACGTTGACTCTAGCGCGGCGCCCGACGAACCTGGCGCCGCAGGATCAGAACCATGCGGTCCGGAAAGTTGGGTGATATCAATTGTTGAACGCACTTATCGTGGACGACGAGGCGCCCGCCCGCTCTGAGCTCAAGTACCTGCTGGAGGAGACCGGTCGCGTCGACCTCATCCGCGAGGCGCGCAACGCCCGCGAGGCGGTGGAGTCCCTCGTCAAGAGCAAGGAGGGCTCCGACCGTCGCATCGACGTGATCTTCCTGGACATCTCGATGCCCAAGACGTCCGGCATGCAGCTGGCGGAGGCGCTCCACAAGCTCAAGAACCCACCCTGCGTGGTGTTCGTGACCGCCTACAGCGAGTACGCGCTCGAGGCGTTCAACGTGGATGCCGTCGACTACCTCATGAAGCCCGTCGAGACCGACCGCCTCAACCGCGCGCTCGACAAGGTGGAGGCCGCCGCAAAGCCCGCCGCCACGAACCACCCCTCGCAGGAGCGCATCCCGGTGGAGAAGGGCGGCCGCAAGGTGCTCGTCCCGGTGGACCAGATCCTCTACATCGAGGCCAAGGACGACTACTCCTGCATCTACACGGAGCAGGACCGCTACCTCTCGACCATCTCGCTCGCAAAGCTCGAGCAGAGGCTCACCCCGCACGGGTTCTTCCGCGTGCATCGCGGCTACATCGTGAACCTCGACCACGTGGAGGACGTGGAGGTCATCTCCAGCGGCATCCTGCAGCTGGGCATCAAGGGCATGGAGGACAAGAAGATTCCCGTCTCGCGCCGCCGCGTCGTGCCCCTCAAGCGCGCGCTCGGGTTGTAGCGACACGCTGATCTCCACGCGCACCGCGCCCCGGCGCGGGCGCGCGTGGGGGAGAAGGACCAGACACATGCGCTTCGACATCATCTCTGACACGCACGGCTATCTTTCCCAGGAGCTCCTGGACCAGCTCCAGGGCGCCGACCTCATCGTCCACGCGGGCGACATCTGCTCCGAGTCGGACTACCAGGCCCTCAACAAGATCGCCTTCACCTACGCCTGCAAGGGCAACAACGACTGGGGCTTCGAGTACGACACCTTCGTCACGCCCATGGTGCGGTTCTTCTCCGCGGGGCTGCGCTGGGAGGTCTGCCATTACCGCGAGCGGCTCGACCTCGAGACCTGCGAGGTCGCCATCTGCGGCCACACGCACCGCCCCTTCGTCACGCGCGACGAGCGTACGGGCGTCCTCGTCATGAACCCCGGCAGCCCCACCTTCCCGCGCGCGGGCGGCCCCACCATGGGCCGCATCATCGCGGAGGACGGCAAGATCGTCAGCGCCAAGATCATCGAGCTGGACGAGAAGGACCTGAGCTGGGGCTAGCGGGCTCCCCCATGAGGTACGGCGCCACGAGCTTGGTGTAGACCGCGAGCCACGCAATGGACGCGCAGAAACCGGCCAGCACGTCGGACGCGTAGTGCACGCCCAGGTAGATGCGACTGAACCCGACGAGCACGATGACGGCGCCAAATCCCAGGACGCCCAGCCACTTGACGAACTCGTCCTTCTCGTAGCGCCAGACCATCCAGATGAGCAGCCCATAGAACGCCATCGCGGCCATGGAGTGGCCCGAGGGGAAGCTGTAGCCGCTCACCGTGGCAAGGCGGTAGCCCGCCGGGCGCGGACGCTGGATCAGGTACTTGAGCCCCTGGTTGAGCAGGGTGGCGAGCACCAGGTTGACGGCCGCGCAGAGGCCGGGGCGCCTGCCGGGGGCAAACTCCTCCACCATGAGCAGCATCACCACGAGCACGATGGGCGTCGCGAGGTCGGAGAGCGTCCGCATGATGGGCGTGAGCCACGGCTGGCGCATGTTGACCACGATGAGGTAGTAGGCGGCCGCGTCGAGGCGGAAGATGTCCTTCTCCTCTATCTCGAACAGCAGCCAGATGAAGACGATGACCGCGGCGGCCCCTATGAGCACGCCCCGCTCCCTCCTGATGCGCGCGAGCACTCCACGTGCCCGCGATGCGCCCGTCTGCCCGTCCGCCATGCCGGTCTCCCTTGTCGCTTGCGTCCCGCACCAACAAAAAACGGGCGCCCGCAGGACGCCCGCCCGAGTCTTTACCCTGCCTTAGAGGTTGGCCTCGAGCTCCTTCACGAGGTCCGCCTTGGGCATGTTGCCGATCAGCGTGTGGACCGGCTTGCCGTTCTTGAAGAGGATGAGCGTGGGGATGGACACGATCTGGAACCTCTGCGCGAGGTCGCCCTCCTCGTCCACGTTGCACTTGTAGACCGCGAGCCTGTCCGCCATCTCGTCACCGACCTGCTCGACCACGGGGCTCAGCGCGCGGCACGGGCCGCACCAGGATGCCCAGAAGTCAACCAGCACGGGCTTGTCGGACGAGGCGAGCACGGAGTCGAAGTCCGCCGACGTGATTGCCTTTGCCATGTTTGCTCCTTCGTAGTGGCGTGCCTTCGCACGCAGGTTGTCTCTGCGTCGCTTATACCCAAATCTCGCGTGCTTGCGGCGCTAGAATCAGATGCGAAGAAACCGTGGTGGATGGAGGCGCGATGCCGTCGGAAAGGGAGTCTCGGCGCGCGGCGTACGTGGCAAAGGCCAGGGCCGAGGTGGCCGAGCTCGCCCGGCGCGGCCTCGTGATGGCGGGGCATACCTTCTCGCCCGTGCTCTTTGTGAAGGGCGAGCCCAACGAGGGCGAGAGGAACGGGGCGCCTCCGCTGTCGGGCGCGGACGGGACCGCGCTGCGCAAGTCGCTCGCGGCGCTCGGCTACGCGCCCGAGGACTGGGTCGCACTTGCCTGCACGCTCGAATCCGGCGAGCCCGTGGGCCGCGACCTCGTGCGGCTTGCCGTGACGACGCTCGACCCCGCCACGGTCATCGCCTGCGACGAGGCCGCGACCAACGTCCTGCGCGACGCCTACGCGGACGAGCTCGCGAGCCTGCCCGACTTTGCCTGCGCCATGCTCGCGCCCGGCGTGGTGGCCGACGTGCTGGGCATGCGCTTCCTCAACCTGGGCGGGTTCGAGGCGGCGCTGGGCGACCCCAAGCAGAAGCAGATCATGTGGGCGCGCCTCAAGCGCGTGCCGCCGCTGGGAGAGCCCATCTAGGTCGCGCTCCACGGGCGTGCCTCTGCCGAGGGCCCGCGTTCTTCTCGCCCGCGCTATATCCCGGTGGTGCATTTTTCGGCGAGCGGGGTAAAATAAAACTGTATGTGGGTCGCACATGGCTTGCTGCGGCCCTGTCTTGCTTGGAGTCATGCAAAGGAGCGCTCATGCCAGACGTACCCGCACCCATCGATGCAACCCAAACCCCGGAGTGGAAGGCCCTCCAGGCCCACTACGACAAGCTGCAGGAGGCCGGGATCAACCTCAAGGGCTGGTTCGCGAGCGACCCGCAGCGCGTGAAGAAGCTCTCGTTCGACCTGTCCGACCTGCACTTCGACCTCTCGAAGAACCTCGTGACGGACGAGACCGTCAAGCTCCTGGTCGCGCTGGCAAAGGCCGTCGGCCTCGAGGAGCGTCGCACCGCCATGTTCAACGGCGTGCACATCAACACCACCGAGGACCGCGCCGTGCTCCACACCGCGCTGCGCCGCCCCGCGTCCGACGCCGGCAAGCTCATCGTGGACGGCCAGGACTGCGTCAAGGACGTGCACGAGGTGCTCGACCGCATGTACGCGTTTGCCGACCGCGTCCGCTCCGGCGAGTGGAAGGGCGTCACGGGCAAGCCCATCAAGAACGTCGTCTCCATCGGCATCGGCGGCTCCGACCTCGGCCCGGTCATGGTGTACGAGGCCCTTAAGCCCTACGCCGACGCCGGCATCTCCGTGCGCTACGTCTCCAACATCGACCCCAACGACATGGCCGAGAAGGTCAAGGGCCTCGACCCCGAGACCACGCTGGTGATCATCGTCTCCAAGACGTTCACCACGCTCGAGACCATGACGAACGCCCGCGAGGCTCGCACCTGGCTGCTCGAGGGCCTCAAGGCGTCCGGCGCCATCGACGGCTCCGACGCCTCCGTGGCAGACGCGGTCAAGCACCACTTCGTGGCGGTCTCGACCAACCTCGAGCTCGTGGAGAAGTTCGGCATCGACCCGTCCAACGCCTTCGGCTTCTGGAGCTGGGTCGGCGGCCGCTACTCCGTCGACGCGGCCGTGGGCCTGTCGCTCATCATCGCGTTCGGCCCGCAGATGTTCAAGGACTTCCTGGCCGGCTTCCACGACCTTGACACCTACTTCTGCGAGACCCCGCTCGAGCAGAACGTGGTCGCCCTCATGGGCCTCATCAACGTCTGGTACGTCAACTTCTTCAAGGCCGCCAGCCACGCGGTGCTTCCCTACAACCAGTACCTGCACCGCTTCCCCGCGTACCTGCAGCAGCTGACCATGGAGTCCAACGGCAAGTCCACGCGCTGGGACGGCACGCCCGTCACGACCAAGACCGGCGAGATCTTCTGGGGCGAGGCCGGCACCAACGGCCAGCACGCCTTCTACCAGCTGATCCACCAGGGCACGCGCCTCATCCCCGCGGACTTCATCGCGTTCGCCAACACCGCCAACCCCACCAAGGACGGCGACCAGGACGTGCACGAGCTCTTCCTGGGCAACTTCCTCGCGCAGACCAAGGCCCTTGCCTTTGGCAAGACTGCCGACGAGGTCCGCGCCGAGGGCACGCCCGAGTGGATGGTCCCGGCCCGCGTCTTCACGGGCAACCGTCCCACCACGTCCATCTTTGGCGACACGCTGAACGCGCACGCGCTGGGCGAGCTCATCGCGCTGTACGAGCACATTACCTTCGTCGAGGGCACGGTCTGGGGCCTGGACTCCTACGACCAGTGGGGCGTCGAGCTGGGCAAGCAGCTTGCCAAGCAGATAACCCCTGCCTTCCACGACGACGAGGCCCTCGCCAAGCAGGACGCCTCCACCAAGGCGCTCATCGCGTACTACCGCGCGCACCGCAGGTAGGGCGTAAGAGGGCGTAAGGCCGGGGCGAGAAGGACGCGTCCTTCTCCCCAGGAGCGCATGCTGGGCCTCCGATGCCACTGGGGTGTCGGAGGCCCCCTTTCTATCGGTTGTCTGAGGCGCCCGCGGGCCATGTGCCCGTGGCGCCGGGCGGGAGGATCGCATGGCACGCTACGTCACGTACACGGAGGTCGCGGACCTTGGCCCCTACGTGCGGCTCCTGATGCTGGAGGAGCCGACCCCCGTCGACCGCGGCCTGCTCGCCGCGACCGCGTTCGAGGTGCGCTCGCGCGCCGACGGCACGACGGACGGGATCGCGGTGCCCGTGCTCCGCGCGTTCGCGTGCGACGCCGCGGGCGAACCCGTGGGGGAGGGCGCGACCTCCGCGCTCCAGACCGCGTCCTACGTGGCGCTCGAGCTGCCCGAATGCGAGGCGACGCGCACCGTGGGCGGCAACGTCATGGGATCCTTCAGGGTGAGGCGCGGGTTCTGCGTCACGCAGTCGGGCCCCGTGGGCAGCGTGACCTTCGACGAGCCCGCGGGCGACCGGTGTCCCGCGCTCGACGGCTGGGACCTCGGCCTTTCGGGTACCTTTGACGGCTATTACATGCGCTACGCGCTCTTCTCGCCCAAGGCGGCGGGGCGCGAGGCGGGGCGTGGCGGCACGCCGCTGTTGCTCTGGCTGCATGGCGCGGGCGAGGCGCACGACCCGTGGCTTTCCGTCATGGCCAACCGCGTCACGGCGCTGGGGCTGCCGCGCATACAGCGCGAGCTGGGCGGGGCCGCCTACGTGCTGGTGCCCGCCTCGCCCACGTACTGGATGGACTCCGGCTCGGGCATGATGGAGGACGACAACCGGAGCCGCTACACCGTCGCCCTCAGGCAGCTGGTAGATTCCGTGGTCGCGGCGCACCCGGACGTGGACCGGAGCCGCGTCTATGTGGGCGGCCTTTCCAACGGCGGCTTCATGACCTGCCGCCTGATTGCGGACTATCCCGGCTACTTTGCCGCGGGCATCGCGCTCTGCGCGCCGTGGAACGAGGACCTTGCCACGGAGGCTGAGTTCCGCGCGCTCGCGCGCACGCCGCTCTGGTTCGTCCACTCCAAGGACGACCCGATCGTGGACCCAGACAGGACCGCGATTCCCAACTTCCGGCGCCTGCGCGCGATGGGTGCGCCCGACGTCCACCTCACGCTCCTGGACCACGTCGTGGACCAGACTGGCAGGTATCTGGACGCCCAGGGCCGGCCGATGCGCTTCAACGGGCACTTCGTGTGGATCCCCGCCTACAACGACCAGGTGCGCGAGACATGCGAAGGCCCCACCTCCCAGGAGGGAGGCAGGGCCCTGACGCTGTGGGAATGGGTTGGTTCGCGCCGGCTTCCCAAGCCGGCCGGCCGCTAGGCCGCGGTCGCTACTCCACCACGAGGTCGCGGTACTCCGGGTGCTTCTTGAACCAGTCTTTGGCATAGCTGCACGAGAGCCGCGCCTTCTTTCCCATCGACTTGATGTGCGCGGCCGCGCGGCCCATGAGCAGGCCGGCCGTTCCCATGCCGCGCTCGGACGGCGCGACGTACGTCTTCGTGATGTCCATGACGCCGTCACCGGCGTCCGTGAAGTCGACCTCGCCCTTCACGTCGTCGTCATCGCCCAGGAACTCGACGTTGTTGTCGTTCACTTGAAAGATCATGTGTGAGCCCCCTTTGTGTGTAAGGAAGGAGCCGCGAGGCATATCGCCCCGCGACCCCTTGGCAGGTTTGCATATGAATTCTGTATACCCAACTACGTAGGACGCTATTCTCGTCCGCCGCTCGCCGACGGCGCGCTCAGCAGTTGCCCGTCAGAACGCAGGGCAGCTCCTCCCGCGCGACGTCAGCCAGCTGGTAGACGGTCTCGCGCGGCGTCGCGTCGCGGTCGGTCAGGTGCCAGCGTGGGAAGAACCGCGTCACGTGGAGCACGATCCTGGGGTCCACGGAGCGCAGCCAGCGCGCCAGCTCGCGCATCTGCGCGGCGGAGTCGTTCATGCCCGGCACCACGAGCGTCGTGACCTCCAGGTGGCAGGTGGGCGTCGCGGCGAGCGTCTCTATCGTGTGCCTGACGTCGTCGAGCGTGCCCACGACCCCGGCGCACTCGTCGTAGAACGCGGGCGAGAAGGACTTGAGGTCGATGTTGGCGGCGTCCAGCAGGGGCGCGAGCCCGTCCACGACGCGCGGCTCGGCGCACCCGTTGGAGACGAGCACGTTGGCGAGGCCGGCCTCGTGCGCGAGTCGGCCGCAGTCGCGCACGTACTCCCAGCCCACGAGCGGCTCGTTGTACGTGTACGCGATGCCTGCCATCTGCCTGCCGCGGGCCTCCTCGCGCCCGCGCTCGCCAACGGCCAGGTCGACAAGCTCCTCGGGCGTCACCTCGCGCCACGGCACGTCAGCGGCGCCCGCCTGCGAGATCTGCCAGTTCTGGCAGAAGGGGCAACGCAGGTTGCAGCCGTAGCTCCCCACGGAGACCACCGTGGAGCCCGGCTTCCAGCGCGCGATGGGCTTCTTCTCGATGGGGTCGAGCGCGATGGACGTGAGCCGCCCGTAGTTGGCGGCCACCACGCGGCCGCCCCGGCACGCGCGGGCGCGGCAGAACCCCGTCGCGCCCTCGGCAAGCCGGCAGTGCCGCGGGCAGACGTCGCAGGTGGCCGTGCCCGCCGCGACCTTGCCGCCGTCTGCCGTCATGTGTGCCTCACGACCTC
Source organism: Parafannyhessea sp. (assembly GCF_051876455.1). NCBI lineage: Bacteria > Bacillati > Actinomycetota > Coriobacteriia > Coriobacteriales > Atopobiaceae > Parafannyhessea > Parafannyhessea sp. The sequence goes on along the minus strand of NZ_JBJEHW010000117.1, from coordinate 4,626 downwards.
GAAGCGCTGCAGCTGCCAGTCGTCGCGGTCGAGGTCGATCCCGCCCTTGCGCGCGGCGATGCGCACCTGCTGCTCGATGGTGTCCACGCCGTCCAGGTCGGGCAGGAGCAGCCCGCGCCGGCCGTCGCGCGTGCTCACGATCACGCCGTAGCGCTTGGTGTCCAGCTGGCCGGGACCGCGGATGGGCTCGGGCTTGGAGAGCACGTCCACGTCGTACACCAGCTCGGGTAGCTCGTCCTCGCTCACGGGCGAGAAGCGCGGGTCGTGCGCGCCGGCGGCCACGGCGTTGCTCAGCACCTCCTGACGGAGCGTGGGCTTGGTCGGCGCGATCGTGCCGATGCAGCCGCGCAGCTCGCCGTCCTTCTTGAGCGAGACAAAGCAGCCGGCCGCGCCCTTGGGGGCCGCGTCCTCGAGCTCGGCCCGCAGCTTGGAGGGCACGTCCTTCTCGCCCAGGCGCTCGCCCGTGCGCACGTAGGTCTCGAGCGCCAGGCGTGCCAGGCGCACGAGCGGGTCCTCGGCGGCCTTGCGGTCGGCCATCTGCTTGCGGTGGAAGTCCTCGTAGGCGGTCAGGAAGTCGCGGCTCGCGTCCGCGCGCTCCTTGCCCTTGGGATAGAACGAGGCCACGCCGTAGCCCACGCCAAACGGCCCCTCGTACGAGAGCAGCCGCGGCGTCACGTCCGTCTGGTCAAGGGCGCCCGCCATGATCTGGAAGCTGCGCAGGCCGCACTCGGCCGCGCGCTCCGCAAAGCCGCGGTCCATGGTCAGCAGGTCAAGAAAGTCGGCGGTCTCGAAGTCGTGGCACACGCGCTTGTCGAACTCGGGCCCCTCCGGCGCGAAGCCGTACGGGCCGTCCGGCTTGAGCTTGTGCGAGAGGTCGCCCGAGGCCACGTAGACCACGCGGCGGCCCAGCACGTCGGCCACGCGCTGCACGAGCATGCCCATGCGGTAGTGCTCCGCGGGCGAGAGGCCCGAGATTCCCATGCGCACGAGCTTGAAGCTTGCGGGCCTCTGCGCTTCGCGGTACGCCGCCTGGATGAAGTGGAGCGCGATCATGGTGGCGTGGTCGAGCGACGGGTCGCGCTCGCCCGCGGTGCCGGCGGAGAGTCCGTCCGCGTCGCAGGCAGCCGCAAGGGACGTGGCAAACGCGGCGTCGTAGTCGACGTCGTAGGCGGCCTCAGGCGCGCCAAACTGCGCAAAGCTGCCGTGCGCGTGCGTGCCGGGCGACACGTGGATGTAGTCGCGGTACATGATGGAGTGCGGCGTGGACAGCACGATGGTCTGGGGGTCGAGCTCCACGATCTGGCGGCTCACCTTGCGGTACGCCTCGATGGTGGACGCGATGCCCCTCTCCCTCCCGCGTCCCACGGCCGGGATGATGAGTGGCGGGTGCGGTACCGCAAACGCTGCGACGATGGCCATACGTCCTTCTCCCCGCGCCAAAAAGGGCGCGCGACACCACGTGGGCATCGCGCGCCTTGTGCATGGCGCTCAATCTTGGTGCCAGTCACCACATTCTTACCCAGCCTGCGGCGTCGTAGGCATGGGCTCCGGGCTGCGGACGGCTGGCGGCGCGGGGTCGCGCGGCGTCTAGCGCTGCTGCTCCAGGAACTGCTCCAGCTCGCGCAGGCGGCTCACGCTCATCTGGCCGGCGGGGAAGTACGCCACGCGCGCCTTGCCAAACGTGGCCAGGCAGCCGTGCTCGTTGTGGCGCACGTGCCGCAGGCTTTTGAGCGGGTAGCGCGCGACCTCCGGGCCGGGGCCCTCCACGATGACCTCCGTGGGCGTGACCACGTTGTGGCGGTTGAGGTCCTCCTTGGAGTCGCCCAGGTTGGTGCCCATGAGCGCCCACATGGTGACGGACTTCCAGTTGCCTGACGCCGTGGCGCCGGAGATCGCCATGATGAGCGCGATGCAGAACACCACGATGTTGAAGCCCACCATGAAGTTGACCACGAGCATGACCATGCCCACCACGAGCGCCACGAGGCAGAGGTCGCGCACGTGGCCCGACCCATAGAGCTCCGCGGCGTTGTCCGCGCTTGCCTCGTCCAGGTAGTACGAGGCCGAGAAGAGCACGTCGCCGTACTTGCGGGCGTCCTCCTCGGCGGTGGTGCGATGGGCCTGCTCGTGCTCCTTCGCGCTGATGCGCGCCGCCTGCTTGGCGCGGTTCTTGCTCTTCTTGGACATGCGACACCTCCGTGTTGTGTGACTCGGCAATGGTAGCGCAAACGGGACGCGGCCCGCCCTGGGGCG
>NZ_JBJEHW010000117.1:0-2273 GCF_051876455.1 Parafannyhessea sp. | reverse complement strand
CACGCCGGGCGAGAGGGACGCTACTCCAGGACGAGCGGCTCCATCTTGAACGTGACGCAGTTGACGTAGCCGCGGTTGGTGAGGCGCAGGAACGGCACGCAGGCAAGCGACATGACGCCCATGGTCATGAACGGCGAGGGGAGGTTGCAGCCCATGGTCTTCCAGGCCTTCTCAACCTGGTCGACCTCGGCGGAGACCTCCTCGACCGGCTTGTCGCTCATGAGGCCGCAGACGGGCAGCTCTACCAGGGCCAGGACCTTTCCGTCCATCACGGCGACCTCCCCGCCGCCACACTTGGCCAGGGTCTGAGCCGCGAGCGCCATGTCCGCGTCGTTGTCGCCCATGACGAGGAGGTTGTGGGCATCGTGGCTCACGGTCTGCGCGAGGGCGCCGTGGATGCCGAAGCCCGTGACGAAGCCGAAGGCGTGCGTGCCCCTGGCGCCGTGGTGACGGTCGAAGACGCAGGCCTTGAGCACGTCGTGCTTGGGGTCGGCCTGGAGCGAGCCGTCGCGCACGGGGACCTGCGCCGTGACGTCGCGCGTGAGCGTGTCGCCCGCGGCGATGCCGATGGCGCGGACCTTGCAGGTGCCGTCGGGCCTGTCGACGGGGATGCGGAAGGTCTCGGGCGTGACGTCGAAGCCGAGGTTCATGGTGTGGGTCATGAAGTCCGGCCAGGCGAACGGCTCCACGTCGAAGAGGGCCCTGCCGTCCCGCGCGACGACGTCGCCGTCGATGATGACCTGACGGGCGCGGAAGTCCCTGAGGTCATCGAACAGGACGATGTCCGCGCACTTGCCGGGCGTGATGGAACCCATGTCGAGGCCGACGCCGAAGTACGTGGCGGCGTTGACGGTGCACATCTGGAGCGCCGTTACGGGGTCGAGCCCGAGGCGGACGGCCTCGCGCAGGACGCGGTCCATGTGGCCGTCGGACACGATGGTGTGCGGGTGCGAGTCGTCCGTGCAGAGCATGCAGTGGCTGGTGTCCACGCCGCTCTTGACGAGCTCGGGCAGGTAGCCGGGCAGGTTGAGCCAGGCCGAGCCCTGGCGGAGCTGCACGTACATGCCCATGCGGAGCTTGGCGAGCACGTCCTGGAACGTGCTGGACTCGTGGCAGCTGGTGACGCCGGCCGCGATGTAGGCGTTGAGGCCGCGGTCGTCGTCCGGGGCGACGTAGTGGCCGGTCACGGGCTTGTCGGCCTTGAGCGTCTCGCTCACTTCCGCGAGGGCGTTCTTCTCGCCCGAAAGGATGCCGGGGAAGTTCATCATCTCGCCAAGGCCGCAGGTCTCGGGCCAGGTCATGGTCTCGGCCACCTGTGCGGCGTCGATGCTGGCGCCCGTGTCCTCCACGCCCTGGACCGCCGGCACGCAGGAGGGCGTGGTCAGCATGATCTTGAGGGGCGTGCGGGCGGCGTCGGCCCACATGGCCTTGACGCCCTCGAGGCCGGCGACGTTGGCGACCTCGTGCGGGTCGGCGTAGATGCCGACGGTGCCGTGGGGCACGACGCCGCGGGCGTACTCCGAGGGGCCAACCATGGAGGACTCGATGTGGATGTGGGTGTCGAACAGGCCCGGCGACGCGAAGAGGCCGTGGGCGTCGATCACCTTGGTGTTGGGACCGATGCAGTGCTCGGCCGTGTGGCCGTCGAAGCCGATGTAGGCGACGCGGCCGCTCGCGATGGCGATGTCGGCGTCGTCCAGGATCTCGTGGGTGGTGACGCTCACGAGCCGGGCGTGGCGGATCACGGTGTCCGCCGGCTCCTGGCCCTGCGCCACGCGCACGAGCCTGCCGTTGCATTCCCAGAGGGGGACCTTGCAGAAGTGATTGATCATGTGCGCCTCCCGCGACGAGGCCGCCTGCGCTCGTGCCGCGGCGGCCCGATTCTGTTTGCACTAGGTTATCGCATGCGGGGGCAGGCGGAGCCGCCGCCTGCCGCGGACGAGTGGGGCGTGGCGGCGGGAGCGCGCGGCATTGGTTACGTGTGGGCGGTGGTTTGTGCGCGCGGGCGCGACGCGGCGGAGGACGGAAATCGCATATCGTGATGTGCGATGCGGTACGTTTTTAAGAGCGTGCAGGTAGATGCGTTGCGGCCCAATTCGCATATCCGGATATGCGATTTTTTGAGCTGGGAGGTGCGGCAGAGCCCGCTCGCCGCGCTCCGCATGGAGGGCGTGTGCCCGGGCCGTGGCTTTTTGGTGGTGTCGCGGCCGCGCGCATCCGCCCGCCATCAGGATAGGTACAGTATCAACCTGTGAGTGTGCTCGATGGGTTCG
>NZ_JBJEHW010000116.1:0-13635 GCF_051876455.1 Parafannyhessea sp. | reverse complement strand
GGGTTCGGCCTCATCGGAGTGCCGACCGTGCTCATCGCCGCGCTGCACGAGCAGGGCACGACCGACCTGTCGGTCGTCTCCAACAACTGCGGCGTGGCCGGCCGGGGACTCGGGCAACTGCTCGCCGACGGCCGGATAGCCCGCGCGATCAACTCCTACATCGGGGAGAACAAGGAACTCGCCCGGCAGTACCTCGCCGGTGAGATCGAGGTGGAGCTGACCCCGCAGGGGACGCTCGCCGAGCGGCTGCGCGGCGATCTCGAGCCGTTCGCCCGCGAGACGCTCTCGGGCACGCGCGTGATCCGCGCCTTCCGCCACGAGGCCGACGAGCAGGAGCGCTTTGGCACGGCGGCCCGCGCACAGGCCCAGACCGCCATATCGGCGGGCAAGCTCACGTCGCTCCTCAACCCGGCGACGTTCCTGGTGCTCAACCTCGGCGTCGTCGCGATCCTGTGGACAGGCGCAATCCGCGTGAACCTTGGCGACCTCTCGCAGGGCGAGGTCATGGCCTTCGTCAACTACATGACGCAGACGCTTTTGGCCGTTGGCTACGTCGCCAACCTCGTGGTCACCTTCACGCGCGGCGCCGCATCGAGCCAGCGCATCATGGAGGTGCTCGACACGCCGGATGCCCTGACGGACGGCAGCGCCGTGGACCTCACGCTTCCCGCCAGGGGAGAAGAGCCTGCCCTCCAGCTCGAGGGCGTGACCTTCAGCTACTCCGGGGGCGAGTCGAGCGCGCTCTCCGACGTGACGCTCACGCTCGACGAGGGCCAGACCCTCGGCATCATCGGCGGCACGGGCTCGGGCAAGTCCACGCTCGTGCAGCTGCTCGACAGGCTGTACGACCCCACGTCCGGCATCGTGCGCGTGCTCGGCCGCGACGTGCGCGACTACCCGCTCGACCAGCTCAGGGGCGTCGTCTCCGTCGTGCCGCAGCTCGCCTCGCTCCTTACGGGGACCATCAGGTCCAACCTCATGTGGAGGGACGCGGGTGCAACGGACGCCGACCTCTGGCAGGCGCTCGAGACCGCTCAGGCTGCGGACTTCGTCCGCGCCAAGGCGCAGGGCCTGGACGAGCCCGTGGAGGCCGACGGCCGCAACTTCAGCGGCGGCCAGCGCCAGCGCCTCACCATCGCCCGCGCGCTCGTCGCGAGCCCGCGCATCCTCGTGCTGGACGACTCGGCCTCCGCGCTCGACTTCGCCACGGACGCCCGGCTGCGCCACGCGCTGGGCGAGATATCCGATCGCACCACGTGCGTAGTGGTCTCGCAGCGCGTGTCCGCCGTCATGGGCGCCGACAAGATCCTCGTGCTCGACCATGGCCGCATGGCGGGGCTCGGGACGCACCGCGAGCTCCTGAAGAGCTGCGACCTCTACCGCGAGATCTGCCTCTCGCAGCTTTCCGAGAAGGAGGTGCTCGCATAATGGCCAACCCCTACGCAGCCGGCGGCTCGGCAGCCGCTACCATCGCCAACGTGCGCGGCAACAACGGGTCCGGCACCGATCCCAACCAGGGACTCGACGTCACGGGCTACGACGTCACGACCGTCCTCAGGCGGCTCATGGCGTACGTCAGGCCATACCTCGCCCTGGGCGTCCTCGCCTTTGCGTGCGCGGCCGCGGCCGTGCTCCTCTCGCTCTACGTGCCCATCCTCATCGGCAACGCGATTGACCTCATGGTGCGTGCCGGCAGGGTGGACTTCGGGGCGCTCGTGCCCGTGCTCCAGAGGCTCGCCGTCGTCGTGGTGCTCACGGGCGTGGCGCAGTGGGCGCAGGGCTACTGCACCAACCGCCTCACGTACTCGACGACGCGCGACCTCAGGATCGACGCATACGACAAGTTCCGCGACCTGCCGCTCTCGTTTTTGGACTCGCACTCGCACGGCGACCTCCTCTCCCGCGTCATCAACGACGTGGACCAGGTGGGCGACGGCCTGCTGCAGGGCCTGACGCAGCTCTTCAACGGCGTCGTCACCATAGTGGGGACCATCGTCTTCATGTTCTCGATCTCCGTACCGGTGGCGCTCGTCGTGATCGTGCTCACACCGCTCTCCATCGTGGCGGCGAGCCTCATCACCAAGCACTCCGCGGAGTCTTTCCGCGCGCAGCAGTCCATCCAGGGCGAGCTCGGGGGCCTGGCCGAGGAGGTCATCGGCAACCAGAAGCTCGTGAGCGCCTTCGCCCACACCGACTCCGAGGTGGCGGCATTTGGCGAGGTCAACCAGCGCCTCTACGTCAAGGGCGAGCATGCCCAGTTCGTGAGCTCGCTCTCCAACCCCTCCACGCGCCTCGTCAACAACCTCACCTACGCCGCCGTCGCCGTGGCGGGCTGCCTCTGCGTCGTGAGCGGCTGGCCCTCGCCCATGACCGTGGGCCAGGTCCAGAGCTTCCTCTCGTACGCCAACCAGTACATGAAGCCCTTCAACGAGATCTCCGCCGTCGTCACGCAGGTACAGACCGCCTTCGCCTCCGCGCGCCGGCTCCTCGCCCTGCTTGACGCAAAGGTGGAGAAGCCCGACCCCTCCGACGCCAAGGCGCTTGCCAACCCCAAGGGGAGCCTCGAGCTCGACCACGTGTTCTTCTCATACACGAAGGACCGCCCTCTGCTGCAGGACATCTGCCTCAAGGTGCCCGCCGGCAAGCGCTACGCCCTCGTCGGCCCCACGGGCTGCGGCAAGACCACCCTCATCAACCTGCTGCTCCGCTTCTACGACGTGGACTCGGGCACCATCCGCCTGGACGGGCGGGACACCCAGGCGCTCACGCGGCAGAGCCTGCGCTCCGCCTTTGGCATGGTGCTGCAGGAGACCTGGCTCTTCGAGGGCACCGTGCGCGACAACATCGCCTACGGCCGTCCCGACGCCACGGACGAGGAGGTTGTCGACGCGGCCAAGCGCGCCCACGCGCACAAGTTCATCATGCAGCTCCCCCAGGGCTACCAGACCAGGGTGGGGGAGGGCGGCGGCGCCCTGAGCCAGGGCCAGCGCCAGCTCCTGTGCATCGCCCGCGTCATGATGTGCGACCCCGCCGTGCTCCTTCTGGACGAGGCCACGAGCTCCATCGACACGCGCACGGAGCTCCAGGTGCAGGACGCGTTCGACCGCATCATGGAGGGACGCACCTCGCTCGTGGTGGCACACCGACTCTCGACCGTCAAGAACGCGGACTGCATCGTGGTCATGCGCGACGGGCGCATCGTGGAGACGGGAACGCACGAGGAGCTCCTTGCCGCCGGCGGATTCTACAGCGACCTCTACCAGAGCCAGTTCGCCCATTAGCCGAGAACGCCCGTCCTCCACTCCCGTGGGGCCTACGATGGTCACGGCCGCACAAGCGGCAGGCCCTTGCGGGGAGGGAAAGGCATGGCAGAAACGGTATATGACGCGCTCGTCGTGGGCGCGGGCGTGAGCGGGTGCTCCATAGCCCGCGAGCTCTCGCGACTCGACGGGCGCTTCCTTGTGGTCGAGGCCGAGGACGACGTGTGCTCCGGCACGTCCAAGGCGAACTCGGCCATCGTGCACGCGGGATTCGACGCCCAGACGGGCACGCTCATGGCGAGGCTCAACGTGGAAGGGACGTCGCTCTTCCCGGAGCTCTCGCGCGAGCTGGGCTTTGGCTTCAGGCAGATCGGCTCCCTCGTGGTGTGCACCAACGAGGCGGACATGCCCGCGCTCGAGGCACTGCTCGAGCGCGGTCGCGCCAACGGCGTCCACGACCTGCGCATAGTGGGGCGAGAAGAGCTCGTCCAGATGGAGCCCAACATATCCGACGCCGCCGTGGCGGCCCTGTGGGCTCCCACGGCCGGCATCTGCGACCCGTTCGAGCTGACGGACGCCCTCGCGGAGAACGCTGCCACGAACGGCGTCGAGTTCCGCTTCGACGCGCCGGTCACGGGCGTCAGGCGTCGCGACCGTGAGGGGGCGCCGGCCCTGTGGGAGGTCACGACCCCCAAGGGCACGTTCCTCTCGCGCGTGGTGGTCAATGCGGCCGGCGTGCACGCCGACGAGCTCCACAACATGGTGAGCGCAAGCAGGATCTCCATCACGCCTCGCCGTGGCCAGTACGAGCTGCTCGACACCACGGCCGGCGACCACGTGCGCCACACGGTCTTCATGCTCCCCACCAAGATGGGCAAGGGCGTGCTCGTGACGCCCACGATCCACGGCAACCTGCTGGTCGGCCCCACGGCCGAGGACATCCCGGACAAGTCCGGCACCCAGACCACGCCTGACGGCCTGGCCGAGGTGCGCCGCAAGTCGGCGCTCACCGTGCGCGACATCCCCTTCAGGGAGACCATCACCTCGTTCAGCGGCCTGCGCGCGCACCAGCCCGGCCACGAGTTCATCATCGGCGAGGTCGAGGACGCCCCCGGCTTCGTGGACTGCGCCGGCATCGAGAGCCCCGGGCTCAGCGCGAGCCCGGCCATCGGCCGCATGGTGGCGCGGATCGTCAACGGCATCCTGGGTCTCGCGCCCAACGAGGGCTTCGTGCCCACGCGCCGCGGCATCCCCAACCTGCGTGACATCGACCCCGAGGAGTGGCAGCGCCTGATTCAGGAGGACCCGGCCTACGGAACCATCGTCTGCCGCTGCTGCCGCGTGAGCGAGGCGCAGATTCGCGACGCCTGCCGCCGCGTGCCGGGCGCCCGCTCGCTCGACGGCGTCAAGCACCGCACCGGCGCCTGCATGGGTCGCTGCCAGGCGGGCTTCTGCACGCCGCGCATCATGGAAATCATATCCGAGGAGGTCCCCGGAATGGACCTCGCACACGTCACAAAGAGCGGGCCCGGCTCGCGCATGGTCGTGGGTCCCGACAAGCAGGGCCTCGCCACCGCCGCGGGCGAGAAGGACGACCCCCGTAGAGGTGAGGAAGATGCCTAACGCCACCATCCAGACGCTGGAGCGCGACATCGTGGTCGTGGGCGGCGGCTCCGCAGGGCTTGCGGCCGCCATTTCCTCGCACGACGCGGGATGCGAGTCCGTCCTCGTGCTGGAGCGCGAGCCCCAGCTCGGCGGCATCCTCAACCAGTGCATCCACAACGGCTTTGGGCTCCACACCTTCAAGGAGGAGCTCACGGGGCCCGAGTACGCAGCACGTTACATCGCCCAGGCACGCGAGCGCGACATAGAGCACATGCTGCGCACCACGGTACTCGACATCGCAGACGACCTCACGGTCACGGCCGTGAACGCCGAGTGCGGCGTCTTCCGCGTCAGCGCCAAGGCCGTCATCCTGGCCATGGGCTGCCGCGAGCGCCCGCGCGGCGCGCTCGACATCTGCGGCACGCGTCCGGCCGGCGTCTACACGGCGGGCACGGCACAGCGCCTCGTCAACATCGACGGCCTCATGCCCGGCCGCGAGGTCGTCATCCTCGGCTCCGGCGACATCGGCCTCATCATGGCGCGCCGTCTCACGCTCGAGGGCGCGCACGTGGCCTGCGTGGCAGAGCTCATGCCCTACTCGGGCGGCCTCAAGCGCAACATCGTGCAGTGCCTGGACGACTTTGGCATACCGCTCAAGCTCTCCCACACCGTGGTGGACGTCGAGGGCGCCAAGCGCGTCGAGGCCGTCACCATCGCCCAGGTGGACGATCACCTCAAGCCGATTCCCGACACGGAGGTCCGCTACCCCTGCGACACGCTGCTGCTCTCCGTCGGCCTCCTGCCGGAGAACGAGCTCAGCCGCCAGGCGGGCGTCCGCATCAACCCCGTCACGCGCGGCGCCTTCGTGGACGACTCGCTCATGACGAGCATCCCGGGCGTGTTCGCGTGCGGCAACGTGCTGCACGTGCACGACCTGGTGGATTACGTCAGCGAGGAGTCTGCCCACGCGGGAGCCTCGGCCGCCCGCTACGTGCGCCGGCTGGCAGAGGGCGGCGGCCGCCAGGCTCCCGACCTCGTACCGGTAAGGGTCTCCGGGGGCATCCGCTACAGCGTGCCCTCGTTCGTCTCGCCCGCCAACATGGACGAGAAGATCACGCTCCGCTTCAGGGTGGGTGCCGTCTACCAGGACCGCTACGTCTCGCTCTACGTGGGGGACCGCCGCGTCCAGCACCGCCGCAAGCAGATACTCGCGCCCGGCGAGATGCAGGAGCTCACGCTCAGGCGCGAGGACCTCGCGGGCGCCGGTCCCACGGACGAGATTCTCCTGCTTCTGGAGGATGAGTAGCCATGTCCACGCAACACCTGACCTGCATACGCTGCCCCAAGGGCTGCCAGATAACCGTCGAGCTCGAAGGGGGAGAGGTGACCTCCGTCACGGGCAACGGCTGCCGCCGCGGCGACGAGTACGCCCGCAAGGAGGTCACCAACCCCACGCGCACGGTCACGACGGTCGTGCCCGTCGAGGGCTCGACCGTGGCCCGCATGGTGTCCGTCAAGACTGCCCGGGACGTGCCGAAGTCCAAGGTGCTCGACGTCGTGCGCGCCCTGGCGGGCGTCCGCACCACGTCGCCCGTCCACATAGGGGACGTGGTCCTTGCGGACGTCTGCGGCACGGGCGTGGACGTCGTGGCCACAAAGGACGTCTAGTCGCGCCGCCGCGGGCCTACACCGCCTCCCACTTGTAGCGCCTCATGTCGACCTTCCCGTTGGGGAGAAACCCGACCCCCTCGGCCTCGAGCATGCGACGCTGCTCACCGGGCCCGCCAAACGCGCCGCCCGGCGCAAGCGACCCGTCCGCGAAGACGATGCGGTGGCACGGCACGCCGCCGGCCATCCCTGGGCTCGAGTGCATGGCAAAGCCAACGTAGCGCGCCTTGCGGGGCTCGCCCATGGCCATCGCCACCTGCCCGTACGTGGCCACGCGGCCCTTGGGCACCTGCCTCACCACGTCATATGCACGCAAGAAGAACCCCTCTTCCACAGCCGGCCTCCCATCTGCTATGTTTGCACCTGACACTAGCAGACGGGAGGCCCCTCTCCCGCGGAAGAGGTACATATGACAGACAAGGACCTTGACCAGCTCAAGAGGTCCATCGGCAAGCCAAATGACGCGCGCCCCCTCAAGACCGTGGGCCAGTCCCGCACGGAGACCACACACACGGTGGTCCACGGGGACATGAACGGCGAGAACCGCCTGTTTGGCGGCCGGCTGATGGAGTGGATAGACGAGGCCGCGGGCATCGCGTCGCGCAGGCACTGCGGCGGCTCCGTCACGACCGCCTGCGTGGACAACCTGGTGTTCCAGAACCCCGCCTACCTCAACGAGGTCGTGATCGTGGACGCCTACGTCACGTACGTGGGCAGGACCTCGCTCGAGGTGCGCGTGGACTCCTACGTCGAGGACGTCGAGACCGGCGAGCGCAAGCAGATTAACGTGGCCTACCTGACGGAGGTTCACGTGGACGCCAACGAGCGACCCACGCGGATTCCCTACGGCCTCGCCCTCACCACGGACGAGGAGAAGAACGAGTGGAGCCTGGCGCAGATCCGCAAGATGATCCGCCGCGAGCGCCAGGAGCAGGGAATCTAGCCAGCATGACGGCACTTCTCCTCGTTGTCATCTACCTCTCGTTCGTGAGCCTGGGACTGCCAGACGGCCTCCTGGGCTCAGCATGGCCCACCATGCACGCGAGCCTGGGCGCCGCGGTGTCGGCGGCGGGCACGGTCTCGCTCGTGATCTGCCTCGGCACCATCGTTTCTAGCCTCCTGACGGACCGGCTGGTCAAGCGCCTGGGCGCGGGCGGCCTCACGGCATGCTCCGTGGGCCTCACGGCCGTCGCGCTCTTCGGCTTCTCGGCATCGACTTCCTTTTGGCAGCTCGTGCTATGGGCCGTCCCGTACGGCCTGGGCGCGGGAGCCGTCGACGCCGCCCTCAACGCGTACGTGGCCACGCACTTCGCGCCGCGGCACATGAACTGGCTCCACTCCTGCTGGGGCATCGGCGCCGCGGTGGGACCGATGGTCATGTCCTGGCAGATGGCCACGCCCGCCGGCTGGCAGGGCGGCTATCGCATCGTCGGCTTCATACAGGTGGCACTCGTGGCAGCAATCTTCGCGAGCCTGCCGCTCTGGCACGAGCGCCGCGACACCCGGGCCGACGCGCATGGGCATTCCGGGGGAGAAGGACGCGCCTCCAAGCTCGAGCTCACCAGGCGCCCGGGAGTCGTCCAGGCCATGCTCGGGTTCCTCTGCTACTGCTCCATCGAGTCCACGTGCGGCCTCTGGTCGTCCACGTTCCTCGTCATGGGACACGGCGTCTCGACGGAGGCGGCCGCGCTTCTCGTCTCCCTCTTCTATGGCGGCATCACGGTGGGGAGGCTGATCTCGGGCGTCCTCACGCTCAGGCTCGACGGGCGGCAGCTGCTGCGCGCTGGCGAGGCGACCATGGCCCTTGGCATCCTGGTGCTGCTCCTCGGCCGCTCGACCGTCGTCCTGGGAGCCGGGCTCACGCTGCTCGGCCTGGGGTGCGCACCCATCTACCCGCAGATGATCCAGCTCACGCCAAGCCGCTTTGGCAGCCAGAGCGCGCAGTCCCTCATGGGCCTCCAGATGGCCTGCGCCTACGTGGGCTCGATGGCCGCCCCGCCCGTCATGGGCGCCATCATCGAGCACGTTTCGCCGCTGCTCATGCCCGTGGCCGAGGCGGCGCTCCTCGTCCTCATGGCGGCGCTCATCGGCTCGTGCGACCGCCGCGTGGAGGCGTCGCGTCCCTCGCGGGCGGCATAGTCCCCGGGCGAGAAATGCGTCCGCCGCACACCCAACGCGACCTTGGGATCACCCCAGCCAGCGTTCCGCCCTCTGCAGCAGCAGGTCGAGGCTGAAGTACCCGGCCTCGCGCAGCGCGAGCTTCCCTTGTGCCCACACCTCGACCGTGGGGGCGCCCATGACGCCCACCTGGGCCGCCTCCTCCATGTGACGCTCGAGCGGGACGTATAGCGCGATCGTGCCCGGATGCTCGCCTTCCCACTGCTCGATGCGCTGGTGCAGCGCCGCGCAGGGCGCGCACGTGGCCGAACCGTACTCGACTATGGCAAGGGGCGCCGACGAGACAGCCTCGCCGACGCTCTCACCCTTGCGTAGTTCCCTCATGCCTAGAGCAGGTTCTTGACGTGAGCCTCGAGCGCCGCTGCGGGCATGCCGCCGATGGCGGAGTCGACGACCTTGCCGTCCTTGATGAAGAAGAAGGCCGGGATGCTCATGACCTGGAAGGCCTGAGCGAGCGCGGGCTCCTCGTCGGAGTTGACCTTGCCGATCTTCACCTTGCCGTCATACTTCTCCGCCAGCTTCTCCACGACGGGACCCATCGCGCGGCAGGGGCCGCACCAGTCCGCATAGAAGTCGATCATGACGGGAAGGTCGCTCTTCTCGACCTCGTTCTCGAAGTTCTGAGCAGTGAACTTGTACTCCATGACGCTCTCCTTTCGTTGCGCGCCACCTTGGCGCTCCCTTGTTTCGTCTATCAGCTTATGTGGTACATTTTTCTGAGCAAGTACGCAGTTTCATGTAATGTGGTAAGGAAAATCTGACCATGGCATCTACCAGCAAGAACATGCGTGAAGAAATTATGTCGCCGTGTCTGGCGAGCGCGGACCCCTCCGTCACGGGCTCCGGCTGCGCCCTGCGAAGGGTGCTCGACGCCGTGGGAGGCAAGTGGAAGATCCTGCTCATCGTCGCGCTTTCCCAGACGGACGAGCTGCGCTACGGCGAGCTGCGCAAGCTCGTCTACGGCATCACCAACACGATGCTCGCGTCGTCCCTCAAGGAGCTCGAGGCGGACGGCCTCGTCAGGCGCACCCAGTACCCTGAGATGCCCGTCCGCGTCGAGTACAGCCTCACCGACCGCGCACGCACGCTCGTGCCCATCCTCATGGAGCTCAAGGACTGGGGCGAGAAGAACCTCTAGGCCAGGCGCCGTACCCCCTCATGCGTCGCAGGGGAGGTGCCGGTGCGAGAGCCGTGCGTACGACTTCGCATAGGTGCCGTCGTAGGTGGCGCAACCCACGTGGGCCTGACCGCCCTCAAGCGCGCCGCAGTGGTTGCAGCAGGTGCACCACCTGATCTTGTCGGCCTCGCCCTCAAGGTACTTGCGCGGCGTTTCGGGGTCCGCCAGGGACTGGCGACCGAGGGCCAACATGTTGAAGTCACCCGCTGATATGCGCGCGTTGCCCATGGCGAAGAGCGACGCCTCGTGGGGCGAGACGCCCGAGAGCCCATTTCCGCGACCGTCCCTCAGGGCGCTCAGCCCACCGCAGATGACGGTGGTCTGAGGGGCGAGCCTGTCACGCAGCATGCGCGCCGCCGTGACATGACCCATTACCGTGCCGGCCGTGTAGTGATCGGGACACATGAGGCCCCATCCGCATCCGCAGTCGCCAAGGGTCTCGAGGAACCAGCTCGCGCCGCGCGCCTCCAGGCCCTTCGCCAATCCGAGGGTCTCCCTGGGATCGATTATTGGGCTGTCCGGACCTTCGTGTCCCATGCCACCGGGAAACTCGTCCCACACGGTTAGCTTCGCGCCAACGAGGAAGCCCTCATCCGGCGTCGCGTGGCGCACACGCTCGCACAGCTCGAAAAGGGCACGCGAGCGCGCCTCTAGTGAGCCGCCGTAGCGCCAGGCACGGTCGTTGTAGGGACGGAACACCTGCGACCACAGGTAGCCGTGGCAGAACTTGAGGTCGACGCCGTCCGCACCTGAGAGCCAGAGGAAGTTTGCCGCCCGGGCGCAGCGTTCGATCTCGTTGTCTATGTACTTCTCGTCTATGAGGTCGCCCTCGTATCCCGGACGTTGCTTCACGCACACGCGACGCGAGAACGTTGGATCGCTCAACTCGCCACTGTGATGCAGCTGCACCACGAGGAGCTGATGCGGATAGTTGTCCTGCTTCCACGCCAGGAAGCGCTCCCACGCCCTGCGGCTCCGGGCATTGTCCACGTCGAGCATGAGCTGCGTCCTTCGCGCCCGACTCTGTCGCTGTAGGGTCACCGCCTCCACCTCGACCACGCCAAAGCCGCCTTCCAGAAGCCTGCGATAGCGCTCGAGCGTCGTCTGGGTAAATACGCCGTCCTCATCGGCATCGTTGCACTCCATCGGCTGCGCCCAGAACCTGTTGGGCGCCATGCGTGACCCAATGTGTGCCGGTAGCGACAGCGGAACCTGCGGCCTAACGCTCGTGAATGCCATGGAATTCCCCTCTACCAAACGGGGCAGACGCCAATCGTGGCCCTGCGAACCTTTATAGAGGCTTCCGCCGCGCGAGGGTCAAGGTGCAAACGGTGGGCGGTACCGCGAGCGGGGGAGCGACAAGGCCCTGAACCCCAGGCGCGAAACGCCTCCAGACAACAAAAGAGGCCAGGCGGAAAACCGTCTGGCCTCGAAGTTCCTGGTCGGGTGGACTGGATTCGAACCAGCGACCCCTTGACCCCCAGTCAAGTGCGCTACCAAGCTGCGCCACCACCCGTTGCGTCGGACTCTCGCCCGCCTGCGGTTGAATACAATATCATTTGGCGCGGACCTAGGCAAGGAGATTTTTGACCAATTTCCGATTTAGCCCGTTTGCCCAGTTCAGAAGCCTGTCATGGCCTATCGCTTGTCCGCGTCTACGCGCATCAGGGGGAGCGTCGACCCGCCGTGCGGCATTATGAGCACGCGCGGCTCGCGTCCAAGACGCTCTCGCTGCGCAGCCATTGCCGCGTCCACGGCCTCCTGCACGGACGAGAAGGGCGTCATGAAGCAGTCGCAGACCGTCTCGGGTCGCATGTCCGACACGAGGTAGATGTCGTTCCTCAGTTCGATCTGCGCGATGGCCGCCGCCTTGTGGCCGCCAAGGCGGAAGTCGCGCCTCAGGTGGTCGACAACGTCCTGCGGCCGGGACGCCTCGTGCATCCAGCTCGCAAACGTCTCCTGCCCGAGGCCCTCCGCGCAGGAACCCACCAGCACGATGGTGCCGCCCTCGCGCACGGGATGCTTCGCGTTGTCGAGCGCCTTCTGGAGCTGGTAGAGGTTCAGGTCCTTTGGCGCGCCGCCCTGGCTCACCACGACGACGTCCGCATACTCGTGCAGCTCGCAGCCATACAGCTCGTCCAGCTTGCGGCAGGCGTCGCGCTGCGCCGCCACAAAGTCGCCCGCGGCGCTGTAGACCACGTTCTTCTCCTCGTCCAGTACCACGTTCACGATGAAGTCGAGGCCCACCATGGCACAGGCCTCCTCGAGGTCCAGACGGACGGGGCTCTCCATGTTGCCAGAGTGCGCCGCCGGGTCGACCATGAGCGAGTGGTTGGCCTGAATCGCCTCGAAGGTGGAGCAGCCGGGCATGATGGCCTTTGCTCCGCCGGAGTAGCCCGCAAAGTAGTGGTACTCGACGTTGCCCAGGCTCACGCGCACGTCTGCGGCCGCCACCTCCTGCAGCACGTCCACCGGGGTCCCGTGCGACGTGAAGCCGTAGTGCGTAAGCCCGTTGGAATCTCCGTTCAGCACGCGCAGGCGCCCGTAGTAGGGGCCCATGATGGTCCTGAGCTCGTCCTCCGTCTGCGGGCGGTGGCTCCCCAGCGCGATGGCCAGCAGCACGTCCTCGTCGCGCACGCCGGCGGCGTGGAGCTCGTCCATCACGGGCGGAAGCACCGTCGCCGTGGGCAGCGGCCGCGTAACGTCGCTCGTTATGACGCAGACGCTCTGCCCCGCGTGCACCAGCTCGCGCAGGCGTGGCGTCCCGATGGGGCGCTCGAGCGAGTCGCGCACGACCTTCTCGCCCGTGGCGGCAAAGCTCGCGGGGTTCGCATGCATGACCTCAATAACGTCTTCCTGCGGGAGCTCGAACCGCTCCGTGCGGCTGCCGATGCCTACCTCGTATCGCATCTCTTCCTCCTGAGTCGCCTGGCGTCCGTCCGTGACCATCCCTCAAGCATTGTCGCGCCGCTGCCAAATCTTGAGCAAGTTTGTGAATGCCGCATCCGATGGGTTACCATAGCTACGTCAAATCCGTACTTAGGAGACAACCCCTTGGGCACCAAGCGCGAAAAGTTTGAGACTTCCATAAAGAACCAGGTTGGACGCGACGCCGCCCTTGCCCAGGAGCACGGTACCACGGCTCCGGTCGGAACATCCAACAACCCCTCGCACAAGATCTTCACCATAGCCAACGTGATCACGTTCTGCCGCTTCATCCTGACGGCAATCTTCCTCTATATGTTCGTGAACGACATCAACCGTTACCTCGCGCTTACATTTTACGTGGTAGCGGCCGTGACGGACTTCCTGGACGGGCAGGTGGCGCGCCGCACGCAGACCGTCAGCTGGCTCGGCAAGATCATGGACCCCGTCATGGACCGCGTGCTGCTCTTCACGGGCGTGCTCGGGCTCATCCTCACGGGGGAGCTCCCCGTGTGGACGGCAATCTTCGTGATCGGCCGCGACGCCTACCTGTTCGTGGGCAGCATGATCCTACAGAAGTACCAGCGCAGGCCCGTCGACGTGGTGTACGTTGGCAAGTTCGCCACGGCATTCCTGATGACGGGCTTCAGCTTCCTGCTCCTGGGGCTGCCGCGCGTGCACGGCCTTGGGCTGGTGGACGTCTCGTGGCTGCCCGGCCTTGGCCACGGGAGCGCCCAGCTTGGCATCTTCTTCGTGTACGCGGGACTCATCTGCTCGCTCGCAGCGGCCATCGTCTACACCAAGCGCGGCTTTGCCATCAAG
>NZ_JBJEHW010000115.1:0-2871 GCF_051876455.1 Parafannyhessea sp. | reverse complement strand
CGACCCGTTCGCGGTCGTCGGCCGTGGCGTCAACCTGAACCACATGTTCTCCGTGACGCGTAACCGCGAGACGCTGCTCGGCAAGTACGTCTTCCGCGATCACCCCGACTACAAGGACGCTCCGCTCTGGTACCGTCGCGACAGCGCCTTCCACACCGAGGGCGGCGACGTCCTGAACATCAACGCGCACACGCTGGCCATCGGCATCTCGCAGCGCACCCAGGCCGCCGCAATCGACGCCCTCGCACAGAACATGTTCTGGGGCGCCAACGCCGAGAAGTGCGAGATCACGGACATCTACGCCTTCAACATCCCCGTGTCCCGTGCCTTCATGCACCTCGACACCGTCTTCACCCAGATCGATGTTGACAAGTTCACCATCCACCCGGGCATCATGGGCACCCTGCAGGTCTTCAGGCTCACCAAGGGCGCTTCCGAGGGCGAGGTCAAGATCGAGGAGCTCAACGACACGCTCGAGCACATTCTCGAGAAGGCCACCGGCGTCGACGCCATCAAGCTCATCAAGTGCGGCGGCGGCGATCCTGTCGCGGCTGCTCGCGAGCAGTGGAACGACGGTTCCAACACCCTGGCCGTCGCGCCTGGCAAGATTTGCGTCTACCAGCGCAACTCCGTCACCAACGACGTGCTCTACAAGGAGGGCCTCGACCTCATCGTCGTTCCGTCCGCAGAGCTTTCCCGTGGCCGTGGCGGCCCCCGCTGCATGAGCATGCCCTTCGAGCGCGAGGACATCTAATCAGCTTGAGGCTGTAACTCGCGATACCGGGAACGCCACGAGCGTTCCCGGTATCGATGCGTTGTTAATTGCATACCTGCCGGCAAGGACGGCGGGGTGTAGATATTCGAAAGGATAAACATGGGCGTTAATCTTCGTGGTCGTAACTTCCTGAAGCTCCTGGACTTCACCCCCGAGGAGATCAACTATCTGCTCGACCTGTCCGTCGACTTCAAGAACATGAAGCGCGCTGGCGTTCCTCACCGTTACCTCGAGGGCAAGAACGTCGCCCTTCTCTTCGAGAAGACCTCCACTCGTACCCGTTGCTCCTTCGAGGTTGGCGCCTATGACCTCGGCATGGGCTGCACCTACCTTGACCCCAGCGGATCCCAGATGGGCCACAAGGAGTCCATCGCCGACACCGCTCGCGTCCTTGGCCGTATGTTCGACGGCATCGAGTACCGCGGCTTCGAGCAGACCAAGGTCGAGGAGCTCGCTAAGTACGCTGGCGTCCCCGTCTGGAACGGCCTCACCAACGAGTTCCACCCCACCCAGATGCTCGCCGACATCCTCACGATGAAGGAGAACTTCAACAACGACATCAAGGGCCGTCAGCTCACGTTCATGGGCGACGCTGGCAACAACGTCGGCAACTCCCTCATGGTCGTCTGCGCCAAGCTCGGCGTCAACTTCGTCGCCTGCGGCCCCAAGGAGAACATGCCTGAGGCCGACCTCGTCAAGCAGTGCGAGGCCATCGCGGCCGAGAACGGCTCCACGGTCAAGCTGACCGAGGACGTCCACGAGGGCGTCAAGGATGCCGACGCGATCTACACCGACATCTGGGTCTCCATGGGCCAGCCGGACGAGCTCTACAAGGAGCGTATCCCCCTGATGGAGCCCTACCGCGTCACCTCCGACGTCATGGCTCAGGCTCACGACGACTGCATCTTCCTGCACTGCCTGCCCTCCTTCCACGACACCAACACCACCAAGGGTGCCGAGGTCGCGAAGAAGTTCGGCATCACCGAGATGGAGGTCACGAACGAGGTCTTCGAGTCCCGCGCGTCCAAGGTCTTCGACGAGGCCGAGAACCGTATGCACACCATCAAGGCCGTTATGTACGCGACCCTGAAGTAGACAAGATTTAGGTCTTGAATCTACAAGGCCTCCCCATGCATAGGGGAGGCCTTTTTCATGCGATTGTTTCACTAATAATGTTATAAACAGGAAAGTTATGTCTAGACTATGTGAAGCATTCGTATACAATATGTGTGTAAGGTCCATCACAAATTCTTAGGAGGAATTCGATGGCAAACGAAGAAAAGGTGGACAACCCAAATGGCGTAGGCTTCTTTGGCCTCGTCGGTCTGGTTGTCTCATCCTGCATCGGCTCTGGCGTCTTCGCCCTTACCGGGCAGCTCGCCAACGTGGCATCGCCAGGTGCCGCGCTCATCGCATGGGTGATCTGCGGCCTGGGCTTCCTGTTCCTGGCCCTGTCCCTCGCCAACCTTGGCGCGAAGCGTCCTGACGCAGACGGCGTCGTCGCCTACGCAGAGGAGGGCTTCGGTAAGTTCGCGGGCTTCATCTCCGGTTGGGGATACTGGCTGTCCGCCTGGCTGGGCAACGTCGGCTTCGCGACGATGGTCGCCCAGGTCCTCGGCTCCCAGTACTGCCTCGGCAAGGTCTTCCCTGGTTTCTTCTCCGTTCCCAGCACCGGTAACCCCGCGGTCGGCGGCGTCATCGTCATCTCCCTCGTTCTCTGGGCGCTGACGTACCTCGTCATCCGCGGCGTCGAGAGCGCTGCGTTCTTCAACGCGGTCGTCATGGTCGTCAAGGTTGCCACCATCCTCATCTTCATCCTCTTCACCATCTTCTCCTTCAACGCCGGCGTCTTCTCCGCCGACTTCTGGGGCAAGGCTGCCCGTAACGCCGTCATCGTCGCTTCTGGCAACAAGGCGGGCCTTGGCAGCGTCGCCAACCAGGTGACCCAGTGCATCCTCGTCATGATGTGGGTGTTCATCGGCATCGAGGGCGCTTCCGTCATGTCCAAGCGCGCCAAGAAGAAGTCCGAGATTGGCTCCGCCACCATCCTCGGCCTCGTCGTCCTTCTC
This sequence comes from Parafannyhessea sp., assembly GCF_051876455.1. Classification (NCBI taxonomy): domain Bacteria; kingdom Bacillati; phylum Actinomycetota; class Coriobacteriia; order Coriobacteriales; family Atopobiaceae; genus Parafannyhessea; species Parafannyhessea sp. Next base: position 27 of record NZ_JBJEHW010000115.1, on the reverse strand, counting down.
GTCCTGTACATCGGCGCTTCCGTGCTT
>NZ_JBJEHW010000114.1:0-2876 GCF_051876455.1 Parafannyhessea sp. | reverse complement strand
TAGTCCTTGGCCTCCTGCGCGCGCATGTAGTTGTCGCGCTCGGTGTCGGCGTTTATCTTCTCAACAGTCTGACCAGTATACTGCGAGAGCAGCTCGTTCATGTGGTTACGGATCCACTTGGTCTCGTCCGCGACGATCTGGATGTCGGTCTGCTGGCCCTGGGCGCCCGAGCTCGGCTGGTGGATGAGGATCATCGAGTTGGGAAGCGCGAGGCGCTTGCCCGGGGTTCCCGCGGCGAGAAGGACGGACGCCATGGAGGCGGCCATTCCCACGCAGATGGTGGAGACGTCGGGCTTGATGAAGTTCATCGTGTCGAGGATGCCCAGGCCCGCGTAGACCTCGCCGCCGGGCGAGTCGATGTAGAGCGAGATGTCCTTGTCGGGATCCTGGCTCTCGAGGTGCAGCAGCTGCGCGATCACGAGGTTCGCGGAGTCGCGTGTGATCTCCTCGCCGAGGAAGACGATCCTGTCGTTGAGCAGCCTGGAGTAGATGTCGTAGCTGCGCTCGCCGCGCGGCGTCTGCTCGATCACGTACGGGATAAGCGGCGTGTTCATGGGATTGTGCGTTGGGTCTCCTTCCGGTCGTTCGACCCTTCGGTCCCCCGGCCGCGGCCGGGGTATTGTTACCAAAAAGGAAGCAAAAAGCGCTCCGAGGTCTGTGTACCCCCGGAGCGCTTCTCTAGTCCTCTGAAGGGAGAGGGTTACTCGGCGTCCTCAGAATCCGCATCGGAGGCGTCATCCTTCTTGGCGCGAGCCTCGGCGACCTCGTCGACGACGGTCACGGGCGCGTTCTCGACCATCCAGTCGACCGCCTTGGAGCGGCGGATGGATTCGCGGATGGCAGGAAGCTGGCCGCCCTTCCTGAAGTCCTCGATGCGGGAGTCGACGTCGTCGACACCCGCCTTCTCGAACTCTTTGCGGACGTCGTCCTCGGTGGCCTCGAGCTCGAGCTTGTCAGCCAGGGCGTCGAGCGCCAGGGACTGGCGGGCGCGCTCCTCGGCCTGCTCGTGGAGGTCGTTGATGAAGTCCTGGCTCTTGATGTTGCGGGCCTGGAGGTACATGTCAAGGCTGATGCCCTGGCGCTGCAGCTGGCCGAGGACCTCCTGTGCGAGCTCGTTGAAGACCTGGTTCTGGTAGGCCTCGGGGACCTCGTCGAGCGTCAGGTGCTTGCCGATCTCCTCGACGACGCGGTCCTCCTTGAGGGAGGGAAGGCTGGACTTCTTGTCGTTCTCGATGTCCTCCTTCAGGGCGTCGCGGAGCTCGGCCACGGTGTCGAAGCCGAAGTTCTTCTTCGCGAACTCGTCGTCGAGCTCGGGGGTGACGGACTTCTTGATGCCCTTGAGCGTGACGGAGACCTCATAGTTGCGCTGATCGTCACCCTCGCCCTCGGCCCAGGCGATGTCCTTCTGCTCGCCCTTCTTCATGCCGGCGACGCCAGCCTTGAAGTCCTCGGGCAGGTAGTTGCTCGCGAGGTTGAGCTGGCGGTCGGTGCCGGCGAGGCCGGACTTCTGCTCGGCCTTGTCCTCGACGTCGAGCACGACGACGTCGTCCTTCTCGGCCGGGCGGTCCTCCTCGACGTCCTCGAGGGTGTTGCGGTAGCTCATGAGCTGCTCGAGCTGCTGGTCGATCTCGGCCTCGGTGGCCTCCTCGGGCGGCATGTTGATGGCGGGCGCGTCATAGCTGTCGAGCTCGCAGGTGGGCGGCACGGTGACGGTGGCCGTCACGACGAAGTCCTGGTGCTCCACGACGGACAGGGGGTCGTCGCCGTAGTTGGGGTTCTCGACGGGGACGATGTCGAGCTCCTCGAGCATGGCGGGCTGCGCGTCGTTCATGAGGTCCTCGGTGGCCTGGCCCAGGACGGAGTCACGGCCGACGATGCCGTCGATGACGGGACGCGGGGTGTGGCCCTTGCGGAATCCCTGGAACTGGTACTTGTGGGAGATGTCCTTGTACGTCTTGTTGACGTACTTGTCGACCTCGGCGGCAGGGACGGTAATCGTGGCGACTACCTTGCCATTCTCAGGCTTCTCAGCGGTGACGGTAATGTTCAACGTTCCTCCAGTGCTTCTCGTGCCGGGCGACGGGACCCACGTCCCGACGTCTGGCGCAGTTACTTTGCTTTGTTGATGGTGCGGGCGAAAGGATTTGAACCTTCACGAGATCTCTCCCACTGGAACCTAAATCCAGCGCGTCTACCAGTTCCGCCACGCCCGCGAATCAACGCACAGCCTATGCATGATAGCAAACAAGGGCCAGTTTACCCAACACCCAGCAAATCTTTCCATGTGAGTTGCGCAATTTTGGCCGCTAGCGACGGCAGGGCCACAGGGCGAGAAGGACGCGCGCCCGGAAGCGCACGTCCTTCTCAACCGTAGTCCCCTCTCCCCCGCGGCTATGACTACGCGAGGTCCTGCAGTGCGTACACGTCGAGCGAGCTCTGCCGCACCGCCGAGAGCGCCTGCACGAGCGCCGTCGTGGCGGAGAGCGCCGTCACGCACGTGATGCCGCGGCTGACCGCCTCGCCGCGGATCCGGGCGCCGTCGCCGCGCGAGTCGTGCCCGTGCGGCGTATTGATGATGAACGACACGCGGCCGGAGCGCATCTCGTCAAGCGCGTTGGGGTGCCCCTCGCTCAGGTGCCGGCAGACCTCGCAGTCGATGCCCGCGGCGCGCAGGGTCTTGGCCGTGCCGCGCGTGGCCAGGATGTCGTAGCCCAGCCTCCTGAGGGCGAGCGCCACGGGCGCGATGGCGCGCTTGTCGCGGTCGCACACGCTCACGAAGACGCAGCCTTGCTCGGGCATGGCGTAGTCGATGGCCTGCCGCGTCTTGGCGTAGGCCTTGGGGAAGCTGTCCGCCACGCCCATGACCTCGCCGGTCG
>NZ_JBJEHW010000113.1:0-2899 GCF_051876455.1 Parafannyhessea sp. | reverse complement strand
TCAGCTCGCCAAAGCGCTCGCCCTTGTTCTGGCGCAGCGTCTGCAGCCAGCCGTCGACCTCGTCCTCGCTCAGCCCCAGGTCGCCCAGGGTGCGCGGCATGCCCAGGCTCACGAGGAACCGCTGCAGCTCGTCGATCGAGAACGTGATCGCGTCCTCCGTGGCCTCGTCCGTCTGGTCAACGGGCTCCACGTCAAACACGCCGGAGGCAAACGCGAGGAACCGCTCCGTGTTGGCGGGCCACACGTAGCGCATCCACGCGGGAAGGAGCACGGCCAGCCCCGCGCCGTGGGCGACCTCGGGCCGGTGCGCGGAGATCTCGTGCTCCAGGCCGTGGCTCTCCCAGCCGCCCGCGCGCTTCTCCGGCGCGGAGGAGCGGCCGCAGCCGCACAGGTCGTTGTGCGCGAGCGTACCCGACCACATGATGGTCGCGCGGGCGTCGTAGTTGTCGGGTTCCTGCACGGCGGTGGTGGCCGCGTCCATTACGGCGCGGATGATCCCGCAGCAGATGTTGTCCGTCACGGGCACCGGTCCCGCGGAGCTGAAGAACCGCTCGCAGATGTGGCAGATGATGTCCGTCACGCCCGCCGCGGTCTGGTACTGCGGCAGCGTGAAGGTCACCTCGGGGTCGAGCACGGCCACGCGCGGGCGGAACACGTCGCCGTTGACGCCCTTCTTGAGGCTGAGCTCGTCGTTGCTGATGACGCACGAACCGCTCGCCTCGGACCCAGCCGCCGGGATCGTGAGCACCACGGCGATGGGCAGGCACGCGTCGATGGTTGCCTTATGCATAAAGAAGTCCCAAACGTCCCCCTGGTAGGGCGTGCCAAACGCGATGGCCTTGGACGTATCGATCACGGAGCCGCCACCCACGGCGAGCACCAGGTCAACGTCCTCCCTGCGGGCAAGCTCGATGCCCTTGCGCACGAGCGAGACCTCCGGGTTGGGCCTCACGCCGCCCATCTCCACGTAGCTCACGCCCGCCGCGTCGAGCGACGCCGTCACGCGCGCGAGCAGCCCGGTCCGCACCACGGATCCGCCGCCGTACACCAGAAGCGCGCGCTTGGCGCCCAGCGCGGCGACCTCCCCGCCAATCCGGTCGGCGTACCCGCGCCCAAACACGAAGCGCGTGGGGGACTGGAACACGAAGTCGTTCATGACACCCATCCTTTCCTGGGGCGCCGCGGCCCCGTCTACGTTGCTGGCACCATTCTAGCGGCCGCCGCCCTCCGCACATGCCGCGCCCCACTCGCCGTTCCACTCCTGCCGCCACCGAGTGCAAACTCACAAAACGTGATTTGTGAGTCACCCCTACAAGCGAAGTACCTGCAGAAACTCAAAATTGGCCCCACTCACAAAGTACGCTTTGTGAGTGGGGCCATTGGCAGTAGAAATGATGCGCGACGGCCGACGTCAGGTTCGATGCTCTTTCGGTTTCTCTAATGCTGACGAACTCGAATAATCGTTGGCGTGTCCCGTAGGTAGTGTGTGAACGCAACGACTTGGATGAGACTCTCCTTCTCGTCCACAAGATAGTAGATTCCGTAGTGCTTTACCTGGCATTTTCTAACCTGTTTGCCTACTGCCTCGCTGACATCAATGTCAACACCAAACAGCAACGGATTGTCGGAAATAAGTCGGAGTTTGTCCTCGTAGGCATCGAGTAGTGACTTCGCAGCACCTGGCGCACAGAGCTCTCGTGTGAGGTAAGAGATGGCCTCATCAAGGTCTCTGCTTGCAGGATTCGACACCTGCACGTTATAGGCCATACTTGCTCCTAAGCGCGGCAACTGCCCCAAATGCATCTTGGCACTCTCCGTGCTCGACAGCGTCTATTCCCTCCTGTACGAGCGAGACGATCTTTCCCGTCTCGGCTGCTTCGGCAAGGCTCTCATACGTCTCCGTGCTCATGATGACCATGTCTGGGCATCCGTTCTTCGTGACATGAACGGGCTCGCCTGTTTCGTGGCAGAGCTTCGAAACCCTTGCGGTGTCCTTTAGCTCTTTGACAGGAATCATTTGCATCTCTTACCTCCAATCACATTATTATGGGACAATAATACCATCATGAATCAATACTTCACCTCAGGAATTAGTGTTGTAATACTAACCACGCGCTGGAGGAGGGGCCACCATGGCACAACCAGCTGCAACCGTTGCGGACTACATCGTGCAGGCGCCGGGCGAGAAGCGCGAGCGCCTCGAGCTGGTGCGTGCCATCATCCTGAGCGCGGCGCCCGGGGCGGAGGAGCTCATCTCCTGGGGCATGCCCACCTTCCGCGTGGGCAAGAACCAGCTGCACGTCGGCTGTGCCAAGCACCACGTGGGACTCTATCCCGGCGCGGCGGCCGTGCGGCACTTTGCCGGCCAGACGGCCGAGCTTGGCCTTGCCTGCACCAAGGGAAGCATCCACCTGCCGGACTCGCGTCCCATCCCCGCGGACTTCGTGGCGGACGTCGCCTCGTGGTGCCTGTCCCCAATCCGCGTGCGAGAGCTTCGCGCCGCACCTCAGGTTCGCGAGCGCCACCAGATGCCGGATTGGGTCCGCGTCGCCCTGCACGAGGCCGGCCTTGCAGATGCATTTGCGGCACGCCCGCCCTACCAGCGCAACGACTACGTCGGCTGGATCGTGCGCCCCAAGCGCGAGGCAACGCGCCAGGCGCACCTCGCCCAGATGCTCGACGAGCTTCGTCGCGGAGACGTCTACATGAAGATGCCCTGGCACCCGAGGCGCTAGCCTGGCTCGTGCCCGCGTGCAGACTGCGTGACGTTTCCTCCCAAGCGCTTGTCCCAGCACCATCTCGGTAACAATATGAACGCTGTTCACAAAGACAAGAACCGCGCTCCCGCCTGAAGCCCGCCCAAGCCAGGAGGCACCACATGCAGTCCGCAACCACCACC
>NZ_JBJEHW010000112.1:0-13816 GCF_051876455.1 Parafannyhessea sp. | reverse complement strand
GCCTACGCCCGCGAGGCCGAGCGCTACCGGGTGCGCGACTGCGTCGCCCGGTTCCGCCGCATGCTGGATGAGGCCGTACGCGACGCGCAAGACGGCCGCACGCCGGCACCCGGCATCCGCGACGACATGGCGCTGCTCGCCGCGACGGAGCCGGCGCAGTCACCTGAGCCGCCCGCGCCAACGGCTCCGTCGGGCCAGAAGGGCGTGCCACGGCAACCACAACGGGCCGCACGCCGCGTCGTGCCGGACCCACGCCACGTGAGCGAGGCCAAACCGGAGCACGTGGTGCACATGCCGCACTGGGGGACGTTTTCCACCCCAATCGGATTCGACTACCTGCGTGACTCCACGCTCCAGCGCGTGGGCACCCGTGCGTTTCGCGCGGTGCTGGACGTTGCCGCCGCTCTGGTCACCCGTAGCGTCCTGGGGTTTCGCCTGGAGGGACGCGAGAACATACGACGGCTGCACGGCGGCTTCGTGAGCGTGTGCAACCACGTGCACGTGCTGGACTGCGGCATGGTGCTGCAGGCGCTGCGAGGCAAGCGCACCTACATCCTGAGCATCGAGGACAACTTCACGCTGCCCTTCTGCGCCCACATCGTGCGGTGGGCGGGCGCGGTGCCGGTGTCGCCCAGCCTCCGCCAGCTGGAGGAGTTGGTCCACTCGATGAGCCGGGCGCTACGCGCGGGGCGCGTGGTGCACGTGTACCCCGAGACTGCGCTCATACCCTACTGCAAGCAGCTGCGGCCGTTTGCCACGGGAGCGTTCTGGCTGGCCGTGAAGAACCGCGTGCCCGTGGTGCCACTGGTGGTCACGCAACGTGCACGCCGGGGGCTGTGGCGAGTTCTCAAGCGTCAGCCGTGCCTGACGCTCACGTGTCTGCCGGCCATCTGGCCGGACCCCACGTTGGGACGCAAGGACGCCGTGAACGACCTGGCCGAGCGCTGCTGGCGGGCCATGGACGCCCGCATACAGGCATCGTGAAGGACAACGTCCAAAAAGGCGTGTACCAAAAAGGCGTGTACCAAAATCGCGCACCAAAGGTGGACCAAAAGAAAACAGCCCAGAGACATAGCCTCTGAGCTGCGAGTTTATGGTGGGCGTTAGAAGATTTGAACTTCTGACCTCTTCCGTGTCAGGGAAGCGCTCTCCCCCTGAGCTAAACGCCCGATAGCTGGGAGCAGCTTTGCAGCTGCAACGCGAGGAATTACTATACGCGCAACCTCCAGAATCCGCAAGGCCCTTCTTGCCAAGAATTTTGGAGATTAACAGAAAGGAACGCAATCAAACGTAGCGGGCATAGTCCTGCGCAGAATGAAATATATGCGCAAGGATGACCGTTCGTCCTTCAACGGTGTAAAGGACAACGTAATTAAGTACGCGCATAGGCCTAAAGCCCAATCTTGCAACTGGCTCCATTCGACTCACTGAGTACATCTGCGGGTTGATGCATACCGCAGAGATCTTTCGATTGAACTCGTCGACAAAGTGGCGAGCCGCCCCAGGGCTGCCCAGATCAACGGCGAGATAGCGTACGATTGCCTCGTAATCCGCTTGCGCACGCGGAAGCATAACGTACCTATAGGCCATATTTCCTGCTAATACGCTCTACGAAATCTGGACCATCGACATAATCGCCACGCTCTAGGTCCTGCTTCCCTTCCAACAGGATTCGCAAGAGCTTCGCTTCTGCCAGTTCCTGTTGCATTTGGCGATAATCCTCGTTCTTCATGACAACGAACTCGTCATATCCATTGCGTGTCACTATGACTGGCTCAGCTGAGTTCATGACGGTTCTGGCAAATTCTGCCGTGTTCTTAAGATCTCTAATAGGTACAGCGGTGGTCATGCGGCCCTCCTCACGCGATAGCAAAAGATGATAAGAAGCGTGGTATTTTTATACCACAGCCAACCGTTCGCTGACTTACGCATTTCTGCGTATGGGGCGCGTCTCGCCTGGGCGCAAAACTTTTCGTTGACGTTGTAGGGGATGCGATGCATCCAGACGGAAAGGAGCACCATCATGGGCAAGCTCGACGGAAAGGTATGTGTCATCACCGGTTGTGGCAGCGGACTGGGCAAGCAGTTCGCCATCCGCATGGCCCGCGAGGGCGCGAACCTGAGCCTGGTCAGCCACAACGCGGAGCGCCTCGAGGACACCAGGCGCCAGTGCGAGGAAGCCGGTGCTGACGCCATCGCCTACGCGTGCGACGTGGCCGAGGAGCCCGAGCTCGAGAAGTTCGTAAAGATGACAATCGACCACTTCGGCACCGTTGACTGCCTCGTGAACAACGTGCACCACACCGTGCTGGCGCCCTTCATCGACCTCAAGATGGAGGACTTCATGTACGACCTGAAGGTCGACTTCTGCAGCACCTGGTACCTGATGCAGATGTTCTTCCCGTACATGCGCGACAAGCCAGGCGCGGGCGCCTCGATCATCAACTTCGGCAGCCGTTGGGGCCAGGAGAGCCCGAAGCTGGCCGGCGAGTACAGCCCGCTGAAGGAGTCCATCCGCGCACTGTCCCGCGTGGTCGCCCGCGAGTGGGGCCAGTACAACATCCGCTGCAACATCGTGTGCCCCGGCGGCTTCACGGACAACGCCAAGGCCCACATGAACGAGCAGCTGCCTGAGCTGCAGAAGTTCGCGACCGAGCAGTTCAAGAACAACGCATTCAACCGTCCCGGCGACCCCTACGACGACGTTGCGCCCGTGGTGGTGTTCCTTGCCAGCGACGACAGCAAGTGGGTCTCGGGTCAGACGATCAACGTCGACGGCGGCGGCTGGATGACCGACTAGCCCAGCATCCGCTTGCGCGCAAAGGCAGAAACCTTTGCGCGGAAGACAAGGACGAGAAGTGCACCTTTGTGCGCACGTGCGCACAAAGGTGCCATTTTCATTGCCTATTTGCGCGCAAAGGTGAGCGCCTTTGCGCGCAACAATCACCCCCTTGCGCACGAGGACTCAGTCTGTGCGCAAGGGGGCTGGAGGAGGGGGCGTTAAGCGCGACTTGGCGACGTCGCCCGCAGCAATCTACCTCGCCGCGGGCACCTCGACCACCAGGTCGGACAGCGGGAACGACACGCACGGGTGGATGTAGCCAAACTTGCGGTCGGCCTCTCGCCTGCCGTCGACCTCGGCTGGGCAGAACACCTGGCCCGAAACCAGCCGGGCATGGCACCAGCCGCACTCGCCGCTGCGACAGTGGCTGGGAGCCGCAATGCGATTCTTCTCCAAAGTCGCGCGTCCCGTCCCGTGCGTCGCGCAAGCCCCATAGCTGCCGTTCTAAAGTATGCAAGGACCACAAGCGCCACGAAAACGGGAGCTTGGGACGCGCCGGGGACGCGCTCCGAGGGCGGTCCGGCGGGACTTTCGAAAAACGCGCCTTGCGCATAAAAAGGGCCCCCGCCCGGATTGGACGGGGGCCGTGCCAGGCCCGTGCCGGCGCCCAGGGCAATGCCCTTGGGCGCTGAAAGGAGGAAGGACGCCCGCGCGCGGCGCCGGGGCGGGCGGCCGCTAGGCTTCCTTCGCCTCGGATGTGTCGGCCTTCTCGAGCGCTTCGAGCCTGGACTGCAGGTCGGCAAGCTCCCCCTGCATCGTCGTCACCGTGTTATATATGGCGACCATGCAGTTGTACATGTTCCCGCCCGGAGCCGTGCTCTTGCCTTCCGCGTCCTTGTAGTCGTACTCCCATACGTTGTGCGGCTGGGCGGACTCGGCGAGCCCGTGCGTCTCCACCGCGCAGTTGTACATGTTCCCGCCCGGCGCCGTGTTGGTGCCGTCGGCCTGGTCGTAGTGGTACTCCCAGTGGTTGTGAGGCTGGGCGAGCTCGTGCGTCTCCATCAGCGTGTTGTACATGTTCCCGCCGAAGGCGGTATGCCGGTAGTCGTACTCCCAGACGTCATGCGGTTCCATCTTGTCTCCGTCCTGGGGTTGTGCCCCTACGTAACGATATGCCCACGACCAGGCGCTGGGCACGAGGGCGCTATACGCGCTCTCCCACCCGGTCTGGTCGCCCTTTGTGCCGTTGGTGCTGCGGTGCTCTGACATGCGGAAGCCAGCCTGTTTGAGCGCGCCTCCGACGGATACGACCATCTCGGTGTGGCCGCTGCGCAGGAGCACGTCGCCGACCTGCAGGCCGGTGAGCGCCACGCGCTTGAAGCCGTACTTGAGAAGCGTGGTCTGCTCGTTGCCCGTCCACATGTAGGTGCCGCGCGGAATCACGCCGGCGGCCACGTAGCACATGCGCACGGCCTCGCTGCAGTCGTAGTCGCCGCCATGCACGGTCGTGGTCGTGCCGTCGCTCAGCACGAGCGTCTCTATCGTCCCGTCGCCGGCGCGGTTTGGCTGCGAGTAGCCGTGCGCCGAGTGCGTGACCAGGTGCAGCATCACCTCGGCGGCTCGCTGTTGGTATGTCAGCACGTACTCCTCCTAGTCATCGTACGTATGACCGCACGCGGGACACACGTCTCCGGCGGCGCCGCGCAGGGGCACCGCCACCTCGTGGCAGTGCGGGCACTCGCGCGTGGCGTGCTGCTCGGTATGGAGGCACTCCGGGCACTGCCAGCGCTCCCAGCCCGCGCCGCGAAGCGTGGACTCTGCCACGCGACGCATGGCGTGCCCGCACATGGGGCAGTCGCGGGGGCTACTCATCCGTGCCACCGGCCGTGGGCATGCCCTGCACGCCCGCAAGGAGCTGCGCGGTGTACGCGTCCTGCGCCTCGGCCTCGGCTGAGGCGCCCGCGTCGGTAGGCGTGTCGGCCGAGGCCGTGGCGGGGGCGTCGCCGGCCACCTGGTCGGCTGCGGGCGTCTCGCTGGACTTGACCGTCGCGTCCTGGGGCTCGGTCGTCGCGTAGGCGGTCTTGGCCGTGGCGGTCGTCACCCCGATGAGCGCGCCCACGAGCACGCCCGCGGCGTTGAGCGTGAGCACTATCGCGTCCACCTGCGGCCAGCCCCAGGCGGGGCCCACGGCCCCCACGAAGGTGGCTAGCGCTGGGCACGCCACGAGCCCGGCCCACTTGAGGGCCTGGTAGGGCGCGTCCGGGATTGCGTATGTCTTCGTCTCCATCATCCGTCCCTCCTCCTGCCGTCCCATGGCGGCAGGTCCAAAACGTCCTGCTTGTACGAGTCGACCACCCCGTTGTGGTCGCCCGTCGCCTCGCAGAGCGCCTCATACGTCTCGTACAAGTCCATCCACGCCCAGCGCTGCGTGTCGTCGGCGTCGCCGAGAGAGACCAGGCGGTCGTGCTCGCTCACGAGCTTCTGCCTGAGCAGCACCTTGAGCGCCGAGTCCACGAGCGCGTCGTGGGCCGCGCCCTGCGCCTCCCGCCTCCTCGCTGCCGACGCCGTGGATATGGCCACGTAGACCGCGAGCGCGATGGCCAGGCATATGAGCCATATGGTGGCCACGCGATCGTCCCTCGGGTTGCCCTCAGTCAGGGCCGCGCTCACCAGGTAGCTCAGCCCCATGGTGGTGCCCCAGTACAGCAGGCTCTTGTAGGTCTCCATGCCGCCTCCGTCCGACGGCCGACAGGGTAGCACGGCCGTGACGCGCCTACTGTGCCAAGTACGCCCCCGAGAAGAAGCACCAAGCTTTGTCGAGGCTGTTGCCCTTCGTCTCGACGACCAGGCTCCCCCCGTCGTCCACGTAGACGACCGCGCCCTGGTTCGCCTGCCCTTGGATGGCAATCGGGAACCTGCAGTCAATCTTTGACGGTGGCAGGCCTGTGGCCAGGGTGAAGGTCTGATATGTGCCGGGCCAGTCGATGATTGCGGCCGTCGAAAAGGTGACGACCTTCCCAAACCGGGTGGCGTACACAGGGACGCTCGTATTCAGCGATACGTCGACGTCCTTCGTCGCTATCGGCTCCAGGGCATCCCTCAGCTTGGCGAGCGGCACAAGGGGCTCAGTGAGGCGCACGGGGGTGCCCACGCTCACGCCGTCCAGCGGGATGCGCCAGAGCTTGAGGTCCCCGGAGTTCACGGCAGGGTCCGTCGGGGTGCCCGTCGTCGGGGTGCCACGGACCACGACGGGCGATACCGACTCGGTACCGTCGGATGCCTTGGCGTAGCGGGCCACCAGGATGTCGTTGCGCTTCTGCCCCTGCGTGCCGCTCTGGATGGTTACGCTCGTTGCCGCCGAGTTCCAGAAGCGGCGCCCCTGCACCATGCCGGCGCCGGTGCCAAGCGTGGCGGTGTTGGCGGTCTGCATGGTCAAGGCAAGGTCGTCGCCCCATTCGAAGACCGCGCCGTAGTAGCCAACGATGCCTATGTTCAGCGGCGCCAGGTCGTCGCTGCTGATGTGCGCGGTCCCCGTGCACCCGTCCACTATCTCTATCGCCATGTCATGCCTTCCTCTCCCATACGTGCGCCCCGAGGCTGGGACGCTCCTCCCACGAGCCGCCGTACGTGGCGGAGGGGCTCGTGGCCGACGTGCTCAGGTACAGGCACCCGACGGGATGGGACGCGAGGAACTGCGCCACGGATCCGTCCGATGTGCCGTCGTCGGTGCGCTCCCACGCGAACGGGCCGATGCTGGGCAGGGCCCTCCACGTTCCCCCGTAGCGGGAGCCCGGGTTCACGCCCGTGGTCTCCATGTATATCGAGTGCTGCGGGTGGGCGGCCAGGAAGCCGGCCGCCGGGGCGCCCGTGATGAGGGCACGCAGCTGCTCCACGATCTCGTGCGCGGCCGCCTCGGTCACCACGCGCTGGACCGCGCCGCCAATCACGCGAACCACGCCTTCACGTCATCCGCAGTGACATACGCGACGTTGCTCTGGATCACGTCGAAGTCCGTGTCAGCGGCGCCCGCGCTCGCCTTTGCGGTGTTGGCGACCACCATGTCTCCCGCTTCGCATGCCTGCCCGGCGAAGGTGCCCGTGGCCGACACGACCCAGCACCATCCCGGCTTGTAGTCGGTCCCGGTAATGTCCGTGTACGCGGCCGCGGCGCCCTTGTACGTCATCGCCGAAGTCACCGCGTTCGCCACGACCGCCTGGACGAAGGCCGTGGTCGCCACCTGCGTGGTGCTTGTGCTCGTCGCCGCCGTGGGCGCCGTCGGCGTCCCGGTGAGGGCCGGGCTCGCCAGGGGCGCCTTGGCGTCCAGCGCGGACTTCACGGTCTTGTTCTGCACGGGGTTGGCGCTCGTGCTCGACATGGCCGAGTCCACCGTGACCCTGGTGGCGCCGGTGGCGATGCCGTTGAGCTTGACCTTGTCGGCCGCGCTCATGAGTCCGGCGGCCGACGTGCTGGCGGCAGCATACGTCGTGTTCGTGTCCTTGTAATACGGCACGCCGTCGATGATCGGCGCCGGCGTGTATCCCGTCGCGCTGGTCACCGTCGAGGTGGTCTTGACGCCGCCGAGCGCGGTGCCGGCGGTCGGGAGCACGTACGCGTTGGCACCCGTCGCTATGCCGTCGAGCTTCGCCTTGTCGGTGGGGCTCATGGCACCGCCCGCGCTCTGCGTCGCCGTCGGTATCGTGGCCGTTCCGATGATGGCCGGAGAGGCCTGCCCGTTCTTGAGCTGTATCTGCAGGCCGCTAATGGCCAGGCTCGCGCCGTACCCGCTGCGGACCAGGTCCACTATCTGCTTTCCCGCGGCCTCCGAGAGAACCCTTGTCGCCAAACTCTCCTCCTATGCGAACCAGGACGCGGCCGTGGCCGCATCCACCGTCTGTATGTCCGACGCGCCCCCTCCGGAGCCGCCCGAGCCGAGGCCGACGGCCGCAGAGGTGCCGAGGGCGGCCTGGCCGGCCTCGTACGAGAAGGATGGTCTCCCACCGGTCACGCGCAGCTTCTTCTTCGTCACCCGCGCCTCCACCACGAGGCCGGTGGTGCCCTCGACGCTGCGCACCATGTCGCCCACGGCCATGTCCACGTCGTCGGCGGCCGTGCACTTGACCTTGCCGGAGGTCTGCAGGCCCCTCAGCTTCTTCGTGCCCGCCTCCACCAGCTTGTCGGAGTCCGCGCTGCTGTAGTCGTACAGCTGCGCTATCTCGTCCACGCCGGTAAGCGTCTGCCTCTGCGAGACGTTGCCGGAGGAGTCTGCGTACAGGTCCACGACCGTGCGCTCCTCGTTCTCGCCCGTGCCCGCGCACACCAGGTGGTTGGTGACGCGGTGGTACGAGGTCGCGTCGAAGTCCAGGCGGGACTCCTCGACCGCGTCCGCCCACTCGACCGCGGGCACCGCACGCAGCGTCACCATGCCGTCCCCCCGCACCATCTCGGGGCGCATACCGGACTCGCTGAGCATGTCAAGGATTCCGGACCAGGCGTCCTGGAACCGGTCGAATGTGTGGCTCACCGTGGTTCCGCCGGTCTCCGCCCTGAAGATGCCCGACAGGCCCACGCGCGCCACGATGGAGCCCAGGACGTCGCCGACGGCCCCGCTCACCGTGAGCGGGTCGGACCCGCTCCCGGATGTGAGCACCTTGCCGGCGAGGATGCCATGCCACGTGCGGCCCTTGACCTCCACCGCCGAGCACCTGCCGGACCGCACCGAGGCGGTCACCGAGTCGGCCACGCCGCCGTACTCGGTGCCGTCCACGTACACGTACCCGCCGGCCGGCGGCGCGAGTGCCGGGGCGAGCGTGAGGGTGAAGCTGTTCTCGTCGCTGCCGAAGGCCATGTCCATGCTGAAGTCGTCCACGATGCGCAGGTCCGTGCCGGACGCGTCCGCCACCACTAGGTCCATGCCGGGCTCCCCTCCTCTTCCCACCAGGTCAAATCGAAGCTGAAGCTCTGGTCCCACCCGACCCCGTGGGTGCCGGCCGGGACCGGCTGGAACGCGTATCGCCCGCACCCCACGCCGGAGCCGCGCACGGCCTTTGAGAAGACGCTCTGGCGCGTGCCGTCCACGAGAATCAGGGTCGCGGTCTTGGCGAGGCCGTCGAGCTCCACGCGCGCTCCTGATGGCACCTCGACGTCGACCTCGTACGTGTTGCCGGCGATGGCGATTGCTGGGTTTGTCGCGGGCCCCCAGTAGGTGATGGACACCGGCGACGGCCCCCAGCCTGCGGTCGCGAGGGTCGTCCTGGCCGCCGGGGGCGCCATGTCGTACGGGAGGTCGTACGGGAGGTCGAGCCCCGTGGACGACGACGTGGAGGACGCCGCGCGGAACTCCTCCACGTGCGGCCGGTGCCACGCCCCGTCGAGCAGCAGCACCGTGAGCTTCGCGAGGTGGGCGCCCCGCACGACCTTGGACGGGACGCACGCCACGATGAGGGCGCGCTGCCGCCACTCGCCGACGCGGAGCGTGCCCGGCGTCGCCGCCCTCACGTCCTCCTCCGCCACGTGGCGCAGCTCGTCCGCGACCGACGGGTCCATCATGGCGACCGCCATCGTCGCCTTGCGCGCCTGCCTGGCCGTGCCGCTCGCGGTGCTCCCGCCGAGCGTGTAGGACCATTCCCACTCACACAGGCCGTCCGGCACGCCGGCGTACGCGCCGGCGCCCGAGAGGCCCACGACGCGCACGCCGCTAGAGGCCATGTAGCTTATGGCCGGGAAGCTGCTACTGGGCATACACGACCCCCTCCCTCGCTATCCTCTGCAGGTCGCTCTCGCCCGTCACCGGCGTGTAGCGCCTGATGATGTCGGGCAGCGCGTCGAGGATGCGGTCCGCCGCGCTGCCGTATGCGGCTGCCGCCGCCTGGGCCCCGCTGCCGCCCTCCGCCGCGACCATGCGGGGCGCCTGGACCTCATACCCGCCCATGGTCCCCAGGGTCGCGTCCAGGGCGCCCGAGACGCCGCCCCACCCGTCGCCGATTCCGAGCGCCATGCCCTGCATGACGAAGTCGCCTATCTGGCGGAAGACCTTGGACGGGGAAGCGATGCCGAGGGCGCGCTTTGCCGAGTCGATGGCGCTCGACACGACATTGCCGAGGGCGCTCACCACGCGCTGGGCGCCGCTCGTGATGCCGCTCACGAGGCCGCTGATTATCTGCGAGCCGATGCTGGCCATGCGCCCCGGTATCGACGCCAGGCCGCTCACGAGGCTGGATGCGAAGCCGCTGGCTGCCTGCCCCGCGCGGCTCGCCATCTGGCCGGCGAAGGACGCCACCATGGAGAGCGCCGCCGAGAGCATGGACCACACGCGGCCCGGCAGGGACGCGAGGGCGGAGCCCACGCCGGAGACGAACCGGGAGCCGGCCGAGGCCGCCTGGGAGGCCATCTGGGACGCCCAGGCGACGGCCTGGGCCACAGCAGACTGCAGCAGCGACGCCACGAGGCCCGGGAGCGCGGCGAGCGCGGAGCCGCACATTGCCACGAACTGGGCGCCGGCGGAGAGCGCGCTGGCGGCCATCTGCGCCGCCCACGAGAGGGCCGTGGAGACCACCGACGCGAGGAGCGCGGCCACGCTTCCGGGCAGGGCCTGGATCGCAGACACGACGCCCGAGACGAACTGGGCGCCGGCCGTCAGCGCGTTCTGCACCATCTGGCCCGCCCACAGCACCACGTAGGCGATCGCGAAGGTGAGCCAGTACAGCACCTGCTCGGGCGCCGCCGCGAGCGCCGAGCCCAGCGCCGAGACGAACTGGGCGCCGGCGTCGAGCGCAGACTGGGCGAGCCCGGAGGCCCACGAGGCCAGGGCTTCCGCGCCCGCCTGGAGCGCGGAGCCTATAGTGCCGGGCAGCGACTCCAGGAAGCCGCCTATCGTCCCGGGCAGCGAGGCGAGGAGGTCCGCGGCCGCCTGGAAGGCCTGCGGCAGCGTGTCCGTGAAGAACCCGGCTATCGCGCCCGCGACCGTCCCCACCACGTCCTGGATGGCCTGCCACGCCCCGTTGATGGCGTCGCGCACCGTCTCGTTCGTGTTGTAGAGGTACACGAGCGCGGCAACGAGCGCCGCTACGGCCACGACCACGACGCCGAGGGGGTTGGCCTCCATTGCGAGCGAGAGGAACGCCCACGCGTCCCCCACGGCCGTCGTGACCGTGCCCCATGCGCCCATGAGCGCCGACACCACTGGGATGGAGCTCACCAGGCCGCCGATGGAGACGAGGCCTATGGACGCGCCGAGGACCGTGAAGCCGGCCGCGAGGGTGCCGCAGACGGCCGCGACGCCGCCGAGCACGGGGGCCGCGTCCGCGAGGGCGCCGATGGCGTCGCCTATCGCCGTGAGGCCGTCGGCGATGCCGCCGCCCACGACGTCGGCCACCGCCTGCAGGCCGTCGTGCACGCTGTCGAGCCCCGCCCTCACCTCCTCCGGCGACTTGTCGCCGAAGATGCCGTCGAACATGCCCTGGAGGCCGTCCACGATGCCCTGGGCGATGGGCCCTATCACGTCGGCCGCCCCGCGCACCGCGTCCACCACGCCGCCGATGGCGGCGCTCACCTGGGACGCGTCGACCTGCGGGAGCTGGATGCCCACGCCGGAGAGCATGGTGCTGGCGAAGTCCCAGGCCCCCGCGAGGGCCTCGGAGACCACGGGCTCCAGCGTCTGCTCCAGGCCGGAGAGCGCGGCGGGGAACTGCGTCACCATGGCCTCGCCTATCTCAACCACGCGCGGGCCCACGTTGGCCGCCACGTTCCCTATGGACGTGAGGAGGTTCTCGGTGAGCTGCCCCATGTCCGCGTCCGGGTTGGCTATGCCCGTCAGGTAGTCCTCCCACGCGGCCTTGGCCATGTTCCAGCTGCCCTCGATGGTGCCGGCCGCCTCCTTGGCCGTCGTGCCGGCTATCCCCTGCTTCTCCTGTATCTGCTGGATGGCCTGCACGCAGTCGGCGAACGAGTCGATGGATAGGTCGGAGGCCTCGCCGTTCGCCGCGCCCCACGCGTTGGCGTCGGCGATGAGCTGCTCCATGCCCTCCTTGGTGCCGGCGTAGCCCAACTTCAAGTTGTCGATCATCGTGTAGTTCTGGCGGCTTATGCCCATGATGGCGTTCTGGACGTCCTCGGCGTTGCTGCCGAAGACGTTCACGTTGTCGCTCATGGCGCGCATCGCGACGTCCGCCATGTCTGCGGCCTTGGCCGTGTCGCCGCCCAGGGAGTTTATCAGCGCGGCGCTGAACGTCGTCGCCTGCTGCATGTACTGGTTGGCGCTCATGCCGCTGGTCTGGTACGCCTGCGAGGCGTACGCCTGGAGCCTGGCTGAGGCGGAGCCGTAGAGCTTGTCCACGCCGCCCACCATCTGCTCGTAGGTGCTGTAGGCCTGCAGCGCCGACTTGCCCATGGCCACCGCGCCGGTGCCTATGGCGGCCACGCCGGCCGCGACGGCCTTCCCGGCGGCGCTCGCCACGCTCCCCAGCTTCGACTTTATGGAGCTCCCTATCGAATCGACCTTGCCCGAGGCCTGGTCGTCCACGCCTATCTTCACCATCAGGTCAAGCAGGTCCATGTCACACCACCTCCAGCCCTGCGCGGGCTATGACGTCTCTCGCTATCGCGTCCCCGTCCGCCGGCCCCTCCGGCCGCCTGCGGTCGCGTCCCAGCACGTCGTCCCAAGACAAGGCTGGGCGCTCGCCCATGGCCGCGCCACGGAGGCACGCCGCCACGTACGAGCGCCACAGTTCCCTGTCGCGGTCCCGGCGCTGCCGCGCCGCCGCGTATGCGCAGAATGCCCGCACGGAGCGCGGGCCCACGTACTCGCCCAGCGCTAGCTGGACGCATTCCCCGCCGTCGGCCGCATGGAGCCTAAAAAAGAGATTGCCTCCTCGTCGGTGAGGAGCTCGTAGAGGTCGCCGAGCACCTGGGCGAGGTTGTGGCTCGCCTCGTACCCCTCCCGGGTCTCGCCCGCGATGGCGGCGAGGCACTCGGTCACGTCCTGGCCGTGGCGCTCCATCACCAGGGGGATGGCGGCCGCCGCTGCCTTCTCCTTGTCGTCCTTCGCGGCGAGCACGGCCTTGCGCACCGTCTCGTCGGTCACCATCGCGGCGACCGGCCTGGCGAGGCGGGCGAGCGTCTCGATCGCGCGGCTTCCGGGGACGTCTGAGAGCCTCATGCCTTACGCCCCCGTCCCGGTCGAGGTGGTGGTGCTGGTCTCGGCCGTGCCGGCCTTGATGTAGAGCTCGTACGGGATGGCCGTCGGGTCCTCCATGCTGTAGTGCGCGGTGTACTCGAAGTCGAACTGGCCCTTCTTCTTGTCGTCGCTCGTGAGCGCGAAGCCGCCGGTGGAGAGCGTCTTCTTCATGTGGATGGCCACGAAGCCGCCGTTGGTGTCGCCGTTCTGGTCGCTGTAGTCGCCGACCCACCAGAGGTCCTTGAAGTCGGTGGTCTTGAGGTCGGCGCGCGGGACGACGTGCGTGGCGTCCTTGGGGTCGATGTCGGCCGCGCCGATGGTGCTCACCGCGCTGGAGGGCGACACCGTGACGAAGGTGCCGGAGATGGTCACCTCCACGCTGTCGAGGCGCTTGAGCTCCGCCATGTTTTCGGGGCAGTTGTCTATGTCGTCGCCGAAGTCGGTATAGCTTGGCTTGGCGGTGAACTTCACGCCGCCGCTCGTCGCGCCCACGATATCGGCCTTGTCGAGCGTGCCCGTCGCGGGCGTGAAGTCCGTGAGGAGCAGGCCCGCGTTGAGCTGGAGGTGCGAGAAGGTGTCGCTGGGAATCTGGGTGAACTTCATTCGTGTTTCTCCTTAGTCGGTAGTGATCCACTCGACGGAGACGTTTATGCGCCGCCGGCTAACGTCCGGGTCCTCGTCCGTGACCGCCTGGCACCACGGCTCGCCGCGCGTTAGCCACATGCCGCCGCCGTCGCATGCCACGAGCGCGCCCCCCAGGCCGATGGCATGGGACAGCGCGCGTGCGCGCCGGTTCGCCGCCGCCTCGCCCTCGCCGCGCGTCCACAGGTCGACGGTCGCCGCCGTCGGTGCCGCCCCCCACG